>NZ_JBEPCJ010000011.1:0-158589 GCF_040299565.1 Spirillospora sp. NPDC000708 | reverse complement strand
CCGGCCCCCCCCGCGGGGGCGCCCCCCCCCCCCCACGACCGTGACGGGGGTTCCAGGGGGTCGCCCCCCTGGGTCAAGCCAGCTTCTTGCCCGCCGACTGGAGGTTCTCGGCGGCCTCGACGATGCGGGCGGCCATGGCGGCCTCCGCGGCCTTGCCCCACGAGCGCGGGTCGTACTGCTTCTTGTTGCCGACCTCGCCGTCCACCTTCAGGACGCCGTCGTAGTTGCGGAGCATGTGGTCGGCGACCGGGCGGGTGAACGCGTACTGGGTGTCGGTGTCGATGTTCATCTTCACGACGCCGTACGACACCGCCTCGCGGATCTCGTCGAGGCTGGAGCCGGAGCCGCCGTGGAACACCAGGTCGAACGGCTTGTCCTTGCCGTACTTGGCGCCGACCGCGTCCTGGATCTCCTTGAGCACCTCGGGACGCAGCTTCACCGAGCCCGGCTTGTACACGCCGTGCACGTTGCCGAACGTCGCGGCCAGGATGTAGCGGCCCTTCTCGCCGACGCCGACGGCCTCGGCGGTCGCGATCGCGTCGCCGGGGGTGGTGTACAGCTTCTCGTTGATCTCGTTGGCGACGCCGTCCTCCTCGCCGCCGACGACGCCGATCTCCATCTCCATGATGATGCGCGCCTTCGCGCACTCCTCCAGGAGCCCGGCGGCGATGTCGAGGTTCTCGTGCAGCTCGACGGCGGAGCCGTCCCACATGTGCGACTGGAACAGCGGCTCCTCGCCGCGCGCGACCCGCTCCTGCGAGATCTTGATCAGCGGACGCATGAAGCCATCCAGCTTGTCCTTCGGGCAGTGGTCGGTGTGCAGCGCGATGTTCACCGGGTACTTGGCGGCGACGACGCGCGCGTACTCGGCGAGGGCGCTGGCGCCCACGACCATGTCCTTGACGGTGGACCCGGACAGGTACTCGGCGCCCCCGGTGGAGACCTGCACGATGCCGTCGCTCTCCGCCTCCGCGAAGCCGCGCAGCGCCGCGTTCAGCGTCTGGCTCGACGTCACGTTGATGGCGGGGAAGGCGAAGCCGTCGCGCTTGGCCTTGTCGAGCATCTCCGCGTAGACCTCGGGCGTTGCGATGGGCATTGTCAGCGTCCTTTCATACGCAGGGTGCCGCCGGGCATCCGGCCGGGCGGTAGCACCACGAACGACCGTCTACCCAGGTGAGCGGCCCGGGTCACACGGTCTCCGGTCTGGCATGCCGTCCGATCTCAGTATCCCGTCGGGGTGCGCGTTCCGCCTAATCGCGAGGTGCGGAAAGGTACGCTCGCGGTGTGGATCTCACGACGATTCCCCTCGACATCACCGAGTGGCTGCATCCGACCGCCTGGCTGCGGCTGTTCGGGACGTTCGCGACGATCGGCGTGCTCGCCATCATCTTCGCGGAGACCGGACTGCTGATCGGCTGCATCCTGCCGGGCGACTCGCTGCTGTTCACGGCGGGGATCCTCACGGCGGTCTCGACCGTCAACGGCCAGGAGTTCCAGTCGCTGTCGCTGCCCTGGCTGCTGGTGGGCGGCCCGGTCGCGGCGATCGCGGGCGCCCAGCTCGGGCACTTCCTCGGCGCCCGCTACGGCCGCCGCCTGTTCGACCGGCCCGACTCCAAGCTGTTCCGGCGGGAGTGGGTCGACAAGGCGGAGTACTACTTCAACCGGTTCGGGCCGGCCCGCGCGGTGCTGCTGGCCCGGTTCATCCCGATCGTCCGGACGTTCCTGAACCCGCTGGCGGGGATGCTGGGCATGGACGCCCGCAAGTTCTTCCTCTGGAACGTGATCGGCGGCGTGGTCTGGACGGACGCGCTGTTCCTGCTCGGCCACTTCCTCGGTTCCGAGGTCCCGGACGTCGAGAAGTACATCCTGCCGGGGGTCGCGGTGATCCTCGTCCTGTCGGTCATCCCGATCGTCCGGGAGATCATGAAGGGGCGTGGCGGTGGCAACGGTCCGAATAAGAATGACCGTGAAGAGTCACGTCCGTCGCTCAGGAGTGACAGTTATCGCTAACCTCCCCATGTGGGACGTCATCGGTCGGACCCTATAGGTCTCGCACGCATCGTGATCGCGGCCATCGCCGTGGTCTTCGCCTTAGCGCTTCTTGTGGTGGGCGGCATCGCACTGGTGAACGCGGTGGCCGGCTCGCCGGACAAGGAGAGCCCCTCGGCGGCCCCGGCCTCCCCGAGCGGCCAGAGCACGTCCTCCCCCGACGCGTCCCCCACCGTGCACACCCCCGCGGCGAGCGTCCCACTGCTGATCCGCGTGACCGGCCAGCCGACCACGGTGATCGTCCGCGTCCCCGACACCGGGCGGGTGCTGACCCAGGGCGTCCACGACACCGGGGAGGTCCTCCAGTTCAAGGAGGACACCCTGGACGTCGTCGCGACGAACGGCGGATCGCTCCAGGTCAGCATCTACGGCAAGCTCCAGGCGGCGAAGCCGCAGGGGGTGCGCGCCACCTGGTACGTGCGCCCGAAGGCCTAGGAGAGGCCGAGGTCGTCGACCGCGTAGGGGTGCCGGTAGGTCAGGCCCTCCTCGGCGATGCGGGCGGCGGCGCCGCGCTCCAGGATCGTCGCGACGGCGACGACCTCGGCGCCGGCCTCGCGGAGCGCCTCGACGGCGGTGAGGACGGATCCGCCGGTGGTGGAGGTGTCCTCGACGGCGAGGACGCGGCGTCCGGCGACGTCCGGGCCTTCGATGCGGCGCTGCAGGCCGTGCGCCTTGCCGGCCTTGCGGACGACGAACGCGTCGAGGCGGCGGCCGCGCGCGGCGGCGGCGTGCAGCATCGCGGTGGCGACCGGGTCGGCGCCGAGGGTGAGGCCGCCGACGGCGTCGTAGTCCAGGTCGGCGGTCTCGTCCAGCATCACCCGCCCGACGAGGGGCGCGACGGCGCCGTCCAGGGTGACCCGGCGCAGGTCGACGTACCAGGACGCCTTCTTGCCCGAGGACAGCGTGAAGTCCCCGTGCACGACGGCCTTGTCCTTGATCTCTCGAAGCAGCTCATCACGATCGCTCACAGGAGGAACCCTATTCATCCCGCGCCGGGCCGCCGCAGCCGCACTGTACGGTTGCGGCGGGAAGGGGGCTCATGACGCCGGGTTCCGTGGTGCTGCTGCACGCGCCGGGCGCCGCCGCGGCGTCCTGGGGCGACATGCCGGAGATGCTGCGCTCGTACGGGATGGACGTGATCGCTCCGGACGTGCCGGACGGCGAGGGGGCCCGCTACGTCGCCCGCGTCTCGCTGATCGTCTCGGCGGCGGGGCCGTCGGTGCCGCTGGTCCTGGCGGCGCACGGCGCGGCGGGGCCGCTGGTGCCCGCGATCGCGCTGGCGCAGCGCGCGGCGCACCGCCCGGTGGGCGGGTACGTGTTCGTGGACGCCGATCTGCCGCGCCCGCCGGGCGCCGCGCACGACCACGATTCGCTGCCGGGGCCGCCGGACTGGCCCGAGGCGCCCTGCGGCTACCTGCGCACCCATGCCGACCGGGCCGCCTTCCCGGACCGGGACGGGACGGTCAGGGAGGCCCGGCTGCGCGGCTGGGCCGTCGTCGAGCACGAGCCTCCCGCCGCCGCGGCCCAGGCGCTCAGCGAGCTGATCACCACGCTCTAGGCCGCGGCGGGCGCCGTCAGGGCGCGTCGGCCTCGGGGGCGTCGGCCTCGACTGCGGGACGGTCGGCGCCGCGCAGCGTCAGCAGGGTGAGCAGCGCGGACGCGAGGGCGGCGGCTCCGCAGACGACGAAGCCGATGGAGTAGCCGTGGCCCACGGCCTCCAGGGCCATGGAGTGGACGGGCTTGAGCGGCGGCGCGGCGGCGGACGCGCTGTTGATGCCGAGCGGGCCGCCTTCGTGCAGCACCTCCATCGCGGCGTGCTTCAGGCCGGCGGGCAGCGGCGAGGCGTCGAGCTTGTCGGTGAATCCGGAGCCGGCGCGGCTGAGGGCGACCGCGCCGATGACGGCGGGGCCGAGGGTGAAGCCGAAGTCGCGCAGCAGGTTGGTGGTCGCGCTGGCCATGCCCTCCAGGTGGTGGGGGACGGTGTTGACGGCGGTCGCGGTGATGGAGGAGACCGTGACGGCGAAGCCGATGCCGACCAGGCCGAGCGGCAGGATCAGCGAGGTCATGGCGCGGTCGCTGATGGGGAGGGTGGCGGTCCAGAAGTCGCCGGCGGCGATGAGGATCAGCCCGCCGCCGGTGAGCAGGCCGGGCGCGACGCGGTGCAGGAGCCGCTCGGTGACCGGCAGCAGCACGAGCGCGAGGCCGTTGAGCAGCAGGAACGCCATGGCGGTGTGCATGGGCTTCTGGTCCTGCGCGGGGCCGAGCCGGATGCTGACCGAGTAGGCGGTGCCGAGGAAGCTGAACATGCCGACGACGGCGACGATCGAGGCGACCGCGAAGGACCGGTTGGCGAACAGGTCGAGGCGCAGCAGCGGGGAGCGGACGCGCAGCTCGGCGGCGACGAACGCGGCGAGGAACAGGGCGGCCAGCACGAACCCGGTGACGACGGGCGCGGAGCCCCAGCCGTCCTCGGGGCCCTGGATGATCGCGAAGAGCAGCGCGAACAGGCCGAGGCCGATGGTGATCTGCCCGGCCGGGTCGAGGGAGCGGCCCTCGGGGGCGCGGGAGTCGCGGGCCAGCAGGGTGCTGACGGCCGCGCTGATCACCGCGAGGACGGTGACGACGATGAACGACCAGCGCCACGACCCGTAGGTGGCGGTGATGCCGCCGAGCAGCGGGGCGAGGAAGCCGCCGGTGGACAGGCACGCGGCCCACAGGGCGATGACACGCGCGCGCTGGGTGCCGCCGCTGGTCCCGGCGGCGAGCATGGCCAGCGAGGTGGGGAACAGCGCGGCGGCGCCGAGGCCGGCGAGCGCCTGGCCGACCCACAGCTGGTGGACGCCGGAGCTGGTGGTGCTGACCAGCTCGCCGACCGCCATGAGCGCGGCGCCGCCGATGAGCAGCCGCTTGCGGCCGAACAGGTCGCCGAGCACGCCGAACGTCAGTTCCAGGACGGCGACGGGCAGCAGGAACGCGTCGGAGATCCAGGTGAGCTGGGAGCCGACGGGGTGCAGGTCCTTCTGGAACAGGCCGTTGAGGGTGGCCGGGATCGCGATGCCGATCTGCGCGAGGCAGACCGCGACGCAGCCGGCGATCAGCGTGCCGCGCGCGAGGGACGCGCCGGACGCGGGCGTGGAGCGGGACGGGGTCTCCGCGGTGGTGGACACGTGGACTCCTGACGGGACGGGGTGGGGTCGGTCGCCGGCGTGGGGCCGGCGGCTCGGGTCGGCGGCGGGGGTCAGCGGCGCGCGCCGACGAGGGTGCCGGGGCGGTAGGCGGTGAAGGCGGCGCCGTCGAGGCCGAGGGCGAGGGCGCTGCGCTGGAGTTGCGCGGCGCCGGTGCCGCTCCAGCGCCCGGTGGTGACCCGGTGCTGGACGGCGTGGACGGCCGCGACGGTCTCGGCGGTGGTGAAGTTGCAGTGGCTCTGCCGGGTGACGTACGCCTGGCGCAGCAGCGCGGAGCGTCCGGCGGCCCGGACCCGTCCGGCGAAGGCGTTCTCCTGCTCGACGGGGACGAGCTGGTCGGACGTGGTGTGCACGTCCAGCAGCGGGACGGCGAGGCCCTGGCCCGCGGTGGAGGTGCGGCGCAGGGCCTGGACGGCGGCGGTGTCGGCGGTGACGCCGGCGCCCTCGGTGAGGCGGGCGAGGTCGCTCCCGAGGTCCAGCCCGGCCGTCCGGTACAGGGCGCGGACCTGCGCGGCGTGCGAGGACCGCCGCAGCAGCGCGGCGTAGTCGACGCCCTTGTTCCAGGAGGTATTGCCTCCGGCGGCCAGTTCGACCTGGTAGCGCGCGGTGGTCAGGAAGGACAGCAGGCCCTGCGCGAACCAGGCGTACTGCTGCTTCTCCTGGCCCGCGTAGTCGTTCCGGGCGGGCGGCCGCTGGTCGGGGGCCCAGTCGGCGAGGTTGAGGTAGGCGGAGGCGAGGGCGATCCGGGCGCGTCCCTGCGGTGTGGCCTGCGCCTTGGTGACGGCGTCGGTGAGCCGCGCGCCGAGCGCCGCGGACTCGGCGGCGTCGGAGAAGCCGACGAGCCGGGTCCCGCTTCCGGGGCCGAGGAGCGCGGCGATCGCGTACTCGGCGTCGAGCTGGTAGTTGTCCAGGTCGACGCCGCCCGCGACGAGGCCGCAGAGGCCGAGCGCGCCGTCGACCCGGCCGGCGCCGTCCCGCGCGATCTGCGCGTTGATCAGGCCGCCCATGGACTGGCCGACCGAGATGACGTGCCGGGGCCGTCCGGCGGCGCCGCGGAACGCGTCGATCGTGGCGAACTGGTCGCGTTCGGCCGAGGCGAGCGCCCACATCGAGCCGTTGGGGTCGTAGGACGAGCCGGCCAGCGCGTAGCCCTCGGCCAGCAGGGCGGTCCGGGCGCCGGGGCTCGGCGCGTCCTGCGCGACGAGGGGCCCGAAGCCGTGGCTGAACAGCAGCAGCGTGCCGTTCCAGCGGGCGGGGACTTCGGCGGTCCAGGCGGCTCCGTCGGCGAGCTTCCCGGAGTAGGCGGTCGTGGACGTGACCGTGGCCGGTGCGGACGCGGACGCGGCGGGGACGGCGGGGGCGAGGGCGAGGAGGGCGCCGGCGGCGGCGAGCCCTCCGAGGCGGCGGGCGTGGCGGGGCAGGGACATGAGCGGCTCCTGATCGGGAGCGTGCCGGAAGGTCGCCGCGAATGTACGGCTGATTCTTGACGGCTGTCAATATTGTGACGAATATCAGGGCATGCGCCGTCGCACGCCGATGATCAGCGGTTTCAGCCGAGGGGGAGGGTGTCCAGGATCCGGGCCGCCTCCGCCGCGGCCGGCCGCTCCCACCGCCCGGCGAGGTCGCGGAAGACCGCCTCCGCGCGCATCGCGGGCCAGCCCTCCGGCAGGTGCTCCGCCGGCAGGTGCGGGTCGCGGCGCACCAGCTCCAGCCAGTCGCTGTGCAGGACGAGCTGCCGCGCGAGGTCGTCGGGCAGCCCGGCCGCCGCGTCCGGGCAGTCCGCGGCGCCCGCCCCCTCACCGCCGCCCGCGGTGTCCCAGCGGTCGAGGAACGCCTGGTAGCGGGCGGCCATCGCGGGCACGTCGAACGCCTGCTCCAGCACGTCCCGCACCTCGGTCGGCGGCAGCACGCTCCCGCCGAAGACGCGGATGTGGGCCTCCAGCCCGAGCCCGGCCACCGCCGCCGCGACGTCGACGGCGCCCGGCGCCACCCACAGCCCGTTCTGCAGCGGCCCGAACCCCGCCCAGATCAGCCGGGACCGCAGGTCGTGCCGCTCGCGCCGCCAGTCCTCCGGCAGCGAGAACCCGACCAGCGTCCACCGGCCGTCCCAGTTCCGGTTCACCACCCCCGCGCGCCAGATCCGCTCCCGGCCGTCCTCCAGGACCTCGGCGGCGTGCGCGGACAGCGCGAAGTACATCTTGCGGCCCTGCCGGTGCCGCTCCAGCAGCCCGCGCTTGACCATCCGGTTCAGCGACGTCCGGACCGCGTGCTCGCCGAGCCCCACCCGGCCGAGCACCTCGATGACGCTGCCCGCCGACACCGCGACGGGACGCCCGAGCACGTGCGCCCCGAAGAACGTGAGCATCAGCGGGCGCGTGCGCGCCTCGGCGGCGGCGGAGTTGGGCATCCCCACAGCGTAAGGGGATCCGGCCTCCGCGCCCGCCCCGCTCGCGGCCCGCTCAGTTCTTGAGGAGGTCGTCCAGGAGCGCGTCGTAGTCGTCCTCGCTGCGGCCGAGGTCGATGCGCGCGCGGTAGCGCAGCCGCAGCAGCGCCTCCAGGCTGTCCTCGGCGAGCGCGACGTCGTCGGGCCCCGGGGTGAACGACTCCTCGCCGGAGACCGGCGGCTCGTCGGGACCGCCGACGCCAGTGCCGACGGCGCGGTCGCGCAGGGCGAGCACCACGTCGGCGCCGCTGGTGGCCCAGTCGTGGGCGCCGGACGCGTCGCCCTGGGCGTACAGCACCTCGGCGACCGTGCGGTACACCTCGGGATCGCGCGGCTTGTCGGCGCGGATCTCGTCGACGAGCGTGCGCGCCTCGTCGGCCCTGCCCAGCTCGAACAGCGCGTCGGCCAGGTAGGCGCGCGGGTCGCCGTACACCTCGCCGCCGTCCTCCATGGCCTTGCGGTACAGCTCGGCGGCCTTGCCGTGGTCGCCGGCGTGCTGCCACTGCTCCCCGGCACGCAGCAGGACGTTGGCCCGCGACACCCCGCCCGTCACCGTCTCGGCCAGCTCGGACAGCCGCTCGGCCGCCGAGATGTGATCGCCGGTGCGCAGGGTGTCGAACTCCAGGTCGTCGAGATCGTCTTCCGTCACATGCGTCACGCTTCAACGCTACCCGCCGGCGGCCGGCCGAAGCGGGCGAATCACTGATGATCGTGCATTACCCGCCCGTATGTGTCCGGGGCGTACCGCCGTCACCTGCGGGAACGTTCGAGGGCGTCCCAGAATCCGCGGCGCAGCGCGTGCCGGACCTCGTCGTGGAGCAGGAAGTCGATGGGCAGCGAGGAGCCCTGCAGCAGGCGTGCCTCCAGGTCGGAGGGCATGCGCGGCTTGCGGGCGAGGACGGCCTCCAGCCACAGCGCGGGCGCGTCCCGTGCGACGGACTCGCCGAAGTCCTGGCCCTCCTGGTGCGCGGCCTTCACGGCGTCCGCGAGGCTCGGGGTGTTCTGCTGCGCGGGGACGGGCGCGATCTGCTGGGGTCCGGTGTAGGGGCCGTGCGGCCGGCTCGACGGCAGCGGCGACGACCCGGACGACTGGGGCGGCAGCGTCTGCGGCGGGGGCGGCGGCGATGGGGACGGCACCGGCGACGACGAGGTGTACTGCGGGCCGCCGAGCGGCGGCGGGCTGGACGCCGGGGCCGGGGCGGGCGCGGACGAGCCCGCCGTGGACGGGGCTTGGAGCGGCGAGGACGGCAGCGGCAGCCCGCCGGAGTTGAGCGAGGACGACGAGCCCAGCGAGGACGACGAGCCGAGGCCGCCGCTCCCCGGGAGGGGCAGCGGCCCGGTGGGGACGCCGGTCCCCCCGCCGCCGCCGAGGCCGGGCGGCCCGGAGGAGCCGAGGCCGGGCGGCCCCGAGGAGCCGAGGCCGGAGGAGCCGGACGAGCCGAAGCCGGACGATCCCGAGGAGCCGAGGCCCGACGCGGCGGGGCTCAGCGGCGGCTGCCCGCCGATCGGGGACGACGGCGGCGGCCCGTTGTGCGCGGTGGTCTGGAGCGGGCCGAGCGGCGCGCCGGCGCCGCCGGGGCCGTGGCCGTTGGAGCCGTGCCCGTTGGACAGCGGGCCCGCGCCGAGCGCGGCGATGCCCGAGGAGCCGGACCCGGACCCGGACCCGGTGTCGACGCCGCTGAGCAGGTTGACGTAGGGGCGCAGGTGGCCGGCGCCGATCTCGATGAGGTCGTCGCACTCCTGGCGCAGCACCCGGGAGATCGTCCAGTTGCCGTCGACGGCGACGTGCACGACGGTGACGCGCATGCCGAAGTCCTGGGCGTCGGAGACGACCTGGGCGAGGTCCTCGTCGCCGCTGACGACGACGGCGTCGGCGAGGGCGCCGTTGCGGGCGAGGGTCATCAGGTCGCGGTGGATCTCGCCGTCGACGCCCTCGCGGCGGCCGGGGCGGATGCGGCCGAGGCGGAGCTTGAGGCCGGGCAGGTCGGCGAGCGCGTCGTGCTCGGGGGCGCGGCGGCCCTCGACGGTGGCCTCGTACCAGTAGCAGCGCAGCAGCGGCATGCCGGTGCGTTCGCGCGCGAGGTTGCTCAGCAGCTGCAGGAGCCCGCCGAAGTCCCACGAGACGGTCTCGCGATGGCGGGTGCCGTGCACCGCCATGGCGCCGTCGGCCAGCAGGTAGCCGGCGTCTACGAACAGCGCGCAGCGATCCATGCGACACCGCCCTTCCTCTACACGGGAGCTCACAGGCCGGCGTAGTGACCTCGGGCGCCTATAGCGTAGTGAAGCCCGTCAGCCCCGTAGGCCAATACGGCGATTCGCACTCTTTCATGGCATACCGCCGGTTCGCGACTCCCCAGTAACAGCAAACTGGGAACCGCGGCGGACGCTACCAGCCGTTGCCGTCCCGCCCCGCCCTTCCCCATGATCTTTACGGGAAGGAGCAGGACGCCGGTTCAGCCGTAGGGTCCCCGCGACCGTGTCTTCAACCGGTCATGGAACCGGCCCTGAAACCGGCTCTGGAACCGGCCTTTGATCCGGCCGTGGAATCGGCCGTGGAACCGGCCGCTCGCGAGGGCGGGCGCCATGACCTGCCGCGGGATGCCCGCAGGCGGGCCCGCGCCGACGTCGACGCGCACCTCGCCGCCCGCCCTGACGTGCCCGGCGCCCGCGACCCGCACGTCCACCAGGGCGCCGTGGCCGCCCGTCCCGACGGTGACGCGGACGAACAGGCCGCGCGGATGCCGGGGCACGGGCCGCGGCAGCGGCGGGCGCACGTGCGGGCGCGGCTTCGGCGGAGTGCTCGCCGGCGGCGCCGCGACGTGCGGTCTCGGGTGCGGAGCGGGCAGGTGCGCGGCGGGCTCCACCACGAGCGGGCGGTGCGGGGCCGGGTGGTGCGGTGCCGGGTGGTGCGGGGCCGGCCGGGGCGGGGCGGGACGCGGCGCGGGCGGCCGCGGGGCCGGCGGCTTCGGCGCGGCCTGCGCGGTGGCCGGCGGGTCCTGCGCGGGCCTGATCGGCTGCTTGTCGGACACGAGCATCATCGCGGCGGCCACCGCGGCCGCCACCGCCATCGCGCCGCCGCCCGCGAGCGCCTGCTGCTGCCGCTTCGGCAGGTGCCTCAGCCAGGTGAACATGCCGCCCTTGGACGCCAGGGCCACGCCGGACGCGGTGCCGAGGATCAGCGGACCCAGCCCCTCGCGCAGCGCCGTGTTGAGCGCGGCGAGCTCGGCGTGCAGTGCCTTGCAGCGGACGCAGCCGTCCAGGTGCCGCTGGATCCGGCGGCTCTCGCGCCCGGCGAGCGCGCCCCGCACGAACGAGCCGAGCTTCTCCAGCACCGGGCGGCAGTCGCGGCGCACCTCCCCGAGGTCCGCGACGTGCATCTGGAGGTAGGCCTGCCGGAGCCCTTCGCGGGCGCGGTAGGCGAGGGCCGCGGCACTGTTGGCGGTGAGGCCGAGCAGCGGCGCGATCTCGGCCGGCCTGGCGCCCTCGACCTCGGTGTGCCAGAGCACCTCCTGCCAGCGGTCGGGCAGCGACCGGTACGCCTGGACGATCATCGAGCGCTCCAGCTCGGCGAGGGCCGGGTCCTCGAAGGGGACGCCCTGGTCGAACTCCTCGATCCGGTCGGTGCGGTGCACCCGCCGGTCGGCGCGCCGCCGGTCGTACACCGAGCGGCGCACGGCGGTGAGCAGGTACGGGCGGAAGCCGGTGTCGGGCCCGGCGCCGCGCCGCAGCACGCCGAGGACCTTGGCGAACGCGTCCTGCACGGCGTCCTCGGCGGCGGCCGGGTCGGACCCGCGGGTCAGGTGCCGGGCGAGGCCGCGCGCCGCCGCGACGTGCCGCTCGTACAGCGTCGCGTACGCCGAGACGTCGCCGTCGCGGACCCGCGAGATGAGCGCCGCGTCCCCGGTCCCGGTGGTGGCGGGCTCCTCCACGTGGCCTCCCTCACGGACGCGCCGTCCTTGGCGGGCTCTTCGCCACCCCGATGCTAGCTCGTTGTGACGCCTTGACCACACATTGTCGCCCAGGTCGTCGCGCGCCATGTTCGATTTCCCGGGAATGGCGTCATGGCGGGGGTGCTCGCGCGTTGGAGGGGCGTGGACGGTTCCCCAGGCCGTCCGCCCGGGGTGCGCCCGTTCCGGCGAGGGGGCTGAACGGGTGCGCCCCGCTCCGTCGGTATGGCCTGGTCAGGGCGGGGACGGGCCGGGCAGGTGGCGGGCGGGGTCAGCGGGCGGGGTCAGCGGGCGATGGCGGCGCGGCCCAGCTCGGTGAGGGCGGTCTCGGTGCGGGGCGTCTCCCAGCGGACGGTGCATTGCCGGCCGGTCAGCTCGACCGTGGCGATGGCGTTGTCGAACCAGGGCCCTTCGGTCATCCGCCACCGCAGCGGCGGCGCGGGCACCTTCGCGAGCTTGGCGAGCGCCCGGAACGCCCCGCTGACGCCGCGCGCGGCCGCGATGCGGTTGGCCCGGCGGATGGTGCCGTTCAGCGGGTTGCGCAGCGGCGAGCAGATGATCTGGGTGATCTCCGACGCGGTGTCCGGGGCGGTCACCCGGGACAGGCACGAGTAGTGGATGTCACCGGAGAGAAAGGAGATGCTGGCCGGGGCGGGACCCCGTTCTCCCTTACCGACGGCGATCACGTCCTGCGCCACCTCTCGGAAGGAGCGCTCGAACGCCGCCCAGTGCTCCAGGTCGGCGGCCTGCCGGACCTTCTCCCCGAGGGCGGCGGCGCGTGGCCCCCACGCGCCGCCCGCGACGGCCTCGTTCCACGACTCGGCGTGGTGGATGGTGCGCGGCAGCAGGTAGGGCAGCGAGCTGGCGATGAGCAGGTGGTCCATGCCGCCCTGGCACTGCTCGTCGAGCCAGCGGAACTCCTCGTCGTCGAGCATCCCGCGGCGGTCGGAGGTCAGCAGCCGGGAGCAGCGGCTGTCGACGACGACGAGCCGGGTGCCGCCCCAGTCGTGCGCGTAGCTCCACCGCATCGTCTCGGGCCGCTTGTCGGCGCGCTCCGCGAACTCGTCGAGGACCTCGCCCGCGTCGCCGCCGTCCTCGGACGCGGCGCGCACCGCCGCGAGGACGGGGTCGGACGCCCGGTCCTCCGGCGACATGTTCCCGAGGTGCTGGTAGATCCAGTAGGAGCCGATCCCGCCGGTGATCCGGGCCCGCCACCACGGCTGCGCCCACATCTGCTCGCGCCACGCGTACGAGGTGTTCCAGTCGTCCCGGATGTCGTGGTCGTCGAAGATCGTGAAGGTGGGGACGGTCGACAGCAGCCACCGGACGGCCGGGTCGTCGTGCCAGGCCAGCTTGTACAGGTGGGTGTAGTCCTCGAAGTCGGCGGCCTCGTCGACGGGCGGCTCGTCCGCCGCGCGCCGGCCCCGGATGAACTCCTTCATCTCGTCGCTCAGCTCGTCGGCGTAGACCTGGTCGCCGACCATCAGCAGGACGTCGGGCCAGGTCGCGCCGTCGCCGCCGTCCTTGAGGCGGTGCGCGAACGCGGCGAGCGCGTCGTGCCCGAACTCCTCCGGGGTGCCGGGGGAGCGGCGGCACGACCCGAACGAGATGCGCAGCGTCCCCTCCGGGTCGAGGGTCCGGATCTGGCTGGGCGGGTCGTCGGAGCCGGGTTCCGGCCAGACCGTCTCGCCGTCGATGACCACTTCGTAGGGGACGCGGGCGCCGGGTTCGAGGCCGTCGACCTCCACGACCGCGTAGTGGTGGCCGTGCGCGGTGAACGTGCGGGCGCCCGCGTCGACCCCGTGGTCTGCGGCGACCACGCGGACCTCGCACGGGCGGTCGGTCTCCACCCAGATCGTCGCGGTGCGGGCGCTCACGTGGCGGAGGTGGGGGCCGAGTGCCAAAGCGGTCATAGAAGGTCTCTCTAGCGGAACCCGGCGCTTCGCGTCCACCCGTTGCGGCCAGTGCCCCCTGCGCTCAGCCCCCTTGCCTCAGCCCCTTGCCTCAGTGGCCGCCGCCGTCAGTGCTCGCCGCTGTCGAGGAACGCGGCTTCGGTTTCCGGGGCGAGCCCTACGACGGGACGGTCCGGACGCTGCGGCGCCTGCCCGCCCACGGATCGCAGCCAGGTCCAGGTGTCCTCGACGGTCTCCGCTATGGGACGGCATTGCAGGCCCGTGGCGAGCGCCTTGGCGACGTTGCCCTGGTGCATCGTGTCGTGGTCTTCACCTGGCGGCAGCCAGATGGGGAGCTGCGTCCACGGTTCGATGCCGGCCTTGAGGATCGCCTCTGGGGAGGTCCACACGAACTCCGCGTCGGAGCCCGTCGTGCGGGCGCATGCGGTGAGGAGTTCGCCCATCGTGGTGTGGCCTGGCGGGCTCACCAGGTTGTAGGGGCCGCCTAGGCGCTGCTCTATGGCGCCCAGGGTCCAGGCGGCCAGGTCGCGGACGTCGATGTACTGGAGCGGCAGGTCGCGCGGGCCCGGTGCCAGGACGCGTCCCGCGCGCGCGACGCGGTTGAGCCACCACGGCAGGCGTCCGATGTTCTCGTGGGGTCCGAGTATCAGGCCCGCGCGCACAAGTAGGGCGTTGTCGCCGAACGCGTCGATCGCGGCGAGTTCACCGCCGCGCTTGTCCTCCGCATAGGCGACCTGACCGTCGTCCTTGGAGCCCTCTACGACGGCTGCGCTCTCGTCCATCCCGGGGCCCGTCGGGTACGCGTAGACGGACCTGCTGGAGATGTAGACGTACCGGCCGACGCGCCCTTTCAGGAGCCGGGCCGCGTCGCGGACGACGGACGGCGCCGCCGACCAGGTGTCGATGACCGCGTCCCACTCCCCGGTGGCGAGCGGCGCGAGGCCGTCCTCCGTGGTGCGGTCGCCGTGCAGGGCCGTCACGCCGTCCGGCGGTTCGTGGCGGCCCCGGTGGAAGACCGTCACGTCCCAGCCGCGCGCCAGCGCCGCGTCGGTGATGGCGCGCCCGACGAACTCGGTACCGCCCAGCATCAGGAGTCTCATGACGCGAACTGTACGGTCCGTACGCTACGTACGGAAGCGGTGCACGCTCCCGGCGAAATCACCGGCCCCGGCCCGGCTCGGCGCCGATGCCCCGGAGCAGCGTGTCCACCACGAGCGACGCGAGGGCCGCCACATCCTCGGTCTCGCGCGCCGTGCTGGCCTCGTAGAGCAGCGCGTAGTACACGCGCCGCGCCCACAGCAGGTCGACGTCGTCCCGCAGGAGGCCGTCCTCCCGGGCCCGCAGGAAGAGGTCGTCGCACTTCGCGGCGATCTCCGCCTGCACGCGGACGACCTCCGGATCGGACGACCGCCCGGCCCGGGTCATCGCGAAGCCCCAGCCGATCTTGACCTGCAGGACGTTCGCGGTGACCTGGTGGAGCGTGACGAGCGGCGGCGTGCTCCGGCTCGGCGCGGCGTCGACGGCGTCCGCGAGGCGCCCGACGGCCCACGCGGTGAGCGCGTCGATCAGCGCGTCGCGGGTCGCGAACCGCCGGTGCACGGTCGTCCGCGCGACCCCGGCCGCCTCGGCGATCTGCTCCATCGTCGCCGCCGGGTCCGCGGACAGGACCCGCTCGGCGGCCTCCAGGATCGTCCGCACGGTGCGCTCCGCGTCCGCGCGCAGTGGTCTGCTCACCCTGGAAACAGTACAGCAGAGTCCTGGTTGGCTCGATACTTGCAACATCAGTGTTGCGTGTTATAGCTTCATTGCGTCATCAGTGACGCACTAAGGAGATTTCCATGGACCTGCGACTGGCCGGCAAGACCGCCGTGGTCACCGGCGCGAGCAAGGGCATCGGCCTCGCCGCCGTCGAGGCGCTGACCGCCGAGGGCGTGCGCGTCGTCGCGGCCGCCCGCACCATCACCCCGGCGTTGAAGGAGACCGGCGCGATCACCGTCGCCGCCGACCTGTCCGCCCCCGACGCCCCGGCCCGCCTGATCGAGACCGCGATCGCCGAGCTCGGCGGCATCGACATCCTCGTGAACAACGTCGGCGGCGGTGACGGCGACGGCAGCGTGGGCGGCTTCCTCTCCTTCGACGACGCCGCTTGGCAGGGCACGTACGAGCTGAACCTGTTCACGGCCGTGCGAACCACCCGTGCCGCGCTGCCGAGCCTGCTGGAGCGGTCGGGGGCGATCGTGAACGTGTCGTCCAACGGCGCCCGCCTTCCGCACGCCGGCCCCACCCCGTACACGACCGCCAAGGCCGCGCTCACCGCGTTCGGCAAGGCGCTCGCCGAGGAGTTCGGGTCGCGCGGCGTCCGCGTCAACACGGTGTCGCCGGGCGTCACCCGCACCGCCCTGTGGGAGAGCCCGGACGGCTACGGCGCGGGCCTCGCCGGGGCTCTCGGGGTGTCCCACGAGGACCTGCTCGCGGGGCTGCCCGGCTCGACCGGCATGGTCACCGGACGGCTCGTCGAGCCCGCCGAGGTCGCCGCGCTCATCGCCTACCTCGCGTCCCCGGTCGCCGGGAGCACCACGGGCACCGACCACCTGATCGACGGAGGCGCGGTCAAAACCGCCTGAGGAGGGATAACGTCGAAGTGTGGGCTTCGACATCGTCCGCGACCTGCCGCCCGCACTCCACGACAGGGCCGCCGCCTGGACCTTCATCAGGGAGTTCGCCGCAGGCTGGGGCCTGCCGCTCGGCAGGGAGGACGGCACGCCCGAGGCCGAGCTGGCGGAGGCCGAGGACCGGCTCGGCCTCCGGCTGCCCGCCGCCGTCCGCGAGGCGTACGCGCTGCTCGGACGCCGGCCCGACCTGCACAGCAACCTCGACACCCTGCTGAGCCCCGGCGAGCTGGTCGTCGAGCACGGCGCCCTGGTCTTCCGCGAGGAGAACCAGGGCGCGGCGCTATGGGGCGTCATGCTCGGCGACCTCGGCCGCGACGACCCGCCCGTCCACGTCCGGCAGGACCTGGCCGACAAGTACGCCGAGCTGTGGGAGCCGTGGACGGACCGGTTCTCGCCCGCCGTCCTGGAGATCGTCCTGGCGGAGTCGACGCAGGGCCCCGAGGAGCTGTGCGACGCCCGCGACCTCGCCCCGGGCGAGGACGACGAGCTGGCCCGCCGCTTCGCCCTCGTCCCGTTCCCGTCGGAGAGCGGTCAGAACTTCTACACCGCTCCGGGCGTGCTGCTGTCCGACGGCGGCGGCGCCTGGCTCTCCGTCCGCGCCCGCGACCCCGACACCCTCGACCGGTTCCGCGCCGCCTTCCCGGGCGACTGGGTCAACGCCTGAACTCCCGCCGGCCCGGTCGCGCGTCCCCGGCGAGGTGCGAACCCGTCCACAGCGGGTCGTCGCCGCCCGCCGCGAGATGCTCCTCGTACATCGCGACCTTGCGCGAGACGAGGTCGAGGCAGCCGTGCAGCTCCGCGATCCGCTCTGCGACGCGGTCCTGGTGGTCGCGCAGGAGCGAGAGCCGCGCCTCCACGGTCGCCGTGCCCTCCCGCACCAGCTCCGCGTACTCACGGATCATCGGCAGCGGCATCCCGGACGCCCGCAGCCGCGTGCACAGGTACAGCCACTCCAGCTCCGCCTCGCCGTAGACGCGCTGCCCGCCGACGCGCCGCACGGGCATCGCGAACAGCCCTTCCTTCTCGTAGAAGCGCAGGGTGTGGACGCTGAGACCGGTGCGCTCGGCGACCTGTCCGATGGTGAGGGGCATGCCCACGAGCTTGCCCTAGAGCCGGCTCTAGCACCTACCGTCCGGCCCATGACCGTCACCTTGATCACCGGCGGCTCCGGCGGCATCGGCGCGGCCGCCGCCCGCCTGCTGCTGGAGCGCGGCCACCGCGTCGCCGTCACCGGCCGCGACCGCGACCGCCTCGACCGCTTCGCGAAGAGCTGCGGCGCCCCCGCCGACCTGCTGCCCCTCACCGCCGACGCCGCCGACCCCGAGGCCGTGCACGCCGCGGTGGACGCCACCGTCGCCCGGTTCGGGCGGCTGGACGCGGCCGTCGCCAACGCCGGAACCGCGGCGTCCGACAGCGTCGTCGACGGCGACCCCGCCCGCTGGCGGGACATGGTGCTGACCAACGTCCTCGGACCCGCCCTGCTCATCCGCGCCGCCGCCGGAGCGCTGAAGGCCACGCGCGGGCGGATCGTCCTCGTCGGCAGCGTCGCCGGTCTCGTCCACGCCCCCGGGTCCCTCTACGGTGCGACGAAATGGGCCCTGACCGGCCTCGCCGAGAACACCCGCCGCGCCGTCACCGGCGACGGCGTCGGCGTCACCCTGATCGCGCCGGGCAGCGTCGAGACCGCCTTCTGGGACACGCTGGGCGGCGTCCCCGACGGCCCCATGCTCACCGCCGGGCAGGTGGCCGAATCCATCGCCTGGGCCGTCGCGCAGCCGCCCGGCGTGGACGTCAACACCGTCACCATCCGCCCCCTCGGCCAACCGGTCTGACCAGGCCGGCGGGCTCGTCGAGCCACACCCGCCGGCCGTGCGCGCCACCGTGAGCCCGAAGCGCCCCAGCGCACCCACTGGAAGCAGGCGGCCTCCGGCCCGCCACCCCGCGTGTGGAGTCAACAACTCCAGGAACCGCAGATCCACGTTCGGCGCGGACAGCGACGACGTCTGCATGCGCGGAACGTTCATCATTTCCCCCGCTTCCCGCCGCCCTTGCCGGGATCCGCCGGCGGCCTCGGCGCGAACGCCGCGCCGAGCAGGATCCCGAGCACCAGCGACACCGTCATGGCGCCCCCGATGATCAATGCCATCGATTCGAGGTAGTCCTGCGACGAGGTCATGCCGCCCCGCCCAGCTCGACCCGCACGATTTTTCCCTTTCCCGGTCTTTTCTCCACCGTCCATCCCCCGGAAAGGCAGGCCACCAAGGGCAGCCCCCGTCCTCCGAGGTCGCCGAGCGCCGGATGGCGCATCTCTGGAAGTTCATCACTTCCGTCCCACACCTCAATAACCGGACAGCTCCCGGAAAGGCGGCAAACAACCTTTATCGTGAGGTCGCCGCCGGCCCGCTCGGACGCCGTGATCGCGTTGGTGACCAGCTCGGACACGACCAGCCGTGCCATGTAGTCGTCGCCCAGCTCCCAATGCGCCCACGCCACCGAGACGAGCTGCCGCGCCTCCCGCGCCGCCTCCGGAATCGGTTTGAGGCAGCACTCGAAAGCGTCCGCCAAGCCGTCCACTTCCCGATCACCGCCGTTCTGTGAATCTTTCCGAGTTCCACTCCAAGGGTGAATGTCTCGGGCTACGTTGGTCATGGATCTGGTCAACGAGAGACAAGATCGAATCCGGAGGGAGTGCGATGACGCGCCGAGAAGAGCTCGACCCGACGTCCTCGCTGTGGGACCTGTTCGCCGTCTACCTGCACGTTCTCCGGACGAAGCGCGGCCTGTCCTGCGCCGCCGTCGGCCGCGAGGTGAGCGCCGCGCGGCAGACTGTCTCTCACTGGGAGTCCGGCCTGCTCCGGCCCGACGAAGATCAGATCCGCGGCCTGGACGCCCTGTACGGGACGGGCGGCCTACTGGAATGGATCGCCTTCCACGCCGAGATCGTCCACGACGCCCGCTGGCAGATGCAGCACCTGCAACTCGACGGCAGAGCATCCAGGATTCGGCTGTACGAGCGGTCGTTCATCCCTGGCCTTCTTCAGACGCCCGAGTACGCACGGACCTTGTTCACGCTGGAGGGGATCGTCGACGACGTGGAGGGCGCCGTCGCCATGCGCATGGCGCGGCAGGAGCGCCTGCACTCGGCTGACCCACCGCACCTGTCGATGCTGATTGATGAGGACGTGATAGACCGGGTCATCGGCGGGACCGAAGTGATGTCCAGGCAGCTGGAGCATCTCTTGAAACTTTCCGAGATGCACCACGTCATCCTGCGAGTCGTGCCACGCGGCCAGGGCTTCCACCATGGACTCATCGGGCCTCTGAAGATCATGACCGTCGGCCGCGAGCTGATCGGCTTCACGGAGGCGCCACTGGGTGGAAAGCTGATACGCGGCCCGAGAGAGGTCGAGCAACTCGCGCTGCGGCTCGACCGCATCGGCGCGGACGCTTTGAACCGCGCTCAGTCGAGAGACGTCATCCGGCAAGCATTGGAGTCGTTGACATGACCGGTCAATGGCGAAAGTCCACGCGCAGCAGCGGGACGCATGGAGGCACCGAATGCGTCGAGGTGGCCGTGCTGGTGGGCGGGGTCGGGGTGCGGGACAGTAAGGATCCGGACGGCGGGCACCTCACCGTCGACCACGCGTCCTTCACCGCGCTCCTCGTCCGAGCCAAGGCAGGTGCCCTCAACCTCCGGTAAGCCGACTCGGCCCTGAGTGTGGGACGTCATCCGGCGAGCATTGGAGTCGTTGACATGACCGGTCAATGGCGGAAGTCCACGCGCAGCAACGGAACGCATGAGGGAAGTAACTGCGTCGAGGCGGCCGCGCTGGAGGCGGGCGTCGGTGTGCGCGACAGCAAGGACGCGGACGGCGGGCACCTCACGCTGGACCGCGCGTCCTTCGCCGCTCTTCTCGCTCGCGTCCGGAGCGGTGCTCTCGACCTGGCGTAGTCCCCTTCGGGGTTAGTGGCACCACAGCTTGATGGCCTTGACCGCCCGCTCGGTCTCCGCCACGGAGATGTCCCTGGAGCCGGAAGAGAGCTCTGCCCTCGCGAACTCGATGAGCGATGACCCGTAGGTGGGGCCGCCCAGGATGCCCTTGCAGATCCGGTCGGCGTGTTCCATGGCCAGTTCCTTGTCGTGGCCCAGACCGGGGTTGAGTTGCGCGGCGATGGCCAGATAGGGCGCCTTCTGCTCCGCCGTCGGCTTCGGCACGCGCACGCTGGTCACCGATCTGGTCGTCTGAACGGCCGCTGGAGCGGGGCCGTCGTCGCTTTCGCCGCTACAGCCGGCGGAGAGCAACGCCATCACCACAGCCGCGCCGATGCGGCCTCCTCTTGCAACCATGGGCCAGTACCTTAGGGGGCTGCGAGCGGCCAAGGGCGCGAAGAACATGGTCGATGACGCGGATTCGTTGCACTCCGCCGACACCGAGACGCGGGGCTCGCGGGTTCCTTGCTTGGGGTGTGGGGTGGGCGCATGCTCTTGGGCATGTCTGAGGTGCCCTCTCGTTTGTCCGCCGTGACGCTCGGCGCTCGGGGCATGGCCGAGTTGCGCCGGTTCTATCGTGGTCTGGGATGGGAGGAGCTCCCGGCCAGCGACGACAATTGGGCGGGCTTCCTGCTCGGCGGGGTGCTGCTCACGCTGTATCCCGCGGATCTTCTGGCGGCCGAGGCGGCTGGCGGTGCTCCGGCCCCTGCCGGGTGGTCGGGGATCACGCTCATCTGCAATGTGGACGAACGTGAGCAGGTGGATCCCGCGTTCGCGGCGGCAGTGGCGGCCGGAGCCACGGTGGTGGCGGAACCGGTGGACCGGTCCTGGGGCGGCCGCTCGGCGTACTTCGCCGACCCGGAGGGCAACCGCTGGGAGATCGCCTGGGCGCCGGGCCTGCGCCTCGACGCCCGCGGCGCCGTGACCGGCCTCGGAGGCTGAGCGCCCCTGCGAGGACCCGTCCCGGAGAGCGGGACCGTGGGGTGGGGCGGGAGGCGGGGCGCGCAGACTCGGGCGCTATGGGTGCGCAGCGGAGCGAGTGGTCCGATCGGCAGGAGATCCACGATGTGGTCCTGCGGTACTGCCGCGGGATCGACCGGCTGGACTTCGGGCTCGTCCGGTCGGCCTACCATCCGGACGCCGTCGACCATCACACCGGCTTCGACGGGTCCGTGGAGGAGTACCTCGCCTGGGTCGAGCCGAAGCTGCGCGCCCGGCGCGGCGGGACGATGCACATTGTCGCGAACCACCTGGTCGAGCTGCTCGGCGACACCGCGATAAGCGAGACGTACGGGACGTCGGTCCACTGGGGCGAGCCGTCCGGCGACGCGCGGGCGAACTTCACCAGCGGTGTGCGGTTCGTCGACCACATGGCGTGGCGGGACGGCCGGTGGGCGATCGCCGAGCGGTGGGCCGTCCGGGAGTGGACGAGGTCCGACGCGGGACGGCTGATGCCGAAGGAGGCCGCGGGCCCGTCGGGCACCAGGGACGGCGACGACCCCCTGATCCGGCTCCAGCGGAGCCTGCGCGGGACGGAGGCGGGCGCGTGAAGGCGGGGATCAGCTCGCCGATCGTGGCGCTCGCGGGGCGGCGCCCGGCGTGGGAGGCCGCGGCCGGGACGGCCGAGCTCGTCGGGGTGGCGCAGGCCGCCGACCGGCTGGGGTACGCGTTCATGACGTGCCCGGACCACGTGGCCGTCCCGCCGGGGCTGCCGCGCGGGGAGCGCTTCTACGATCCGCTGGCGACGTTCTCGTTCCTGGCGGGGCTGACCACCCGGCTGCGGTTCCTGCCGTATGTGCTGGTGCTGCCCTTCTACCATCCGTTGGAGATCGCCAAGCGGTACGGGACGCTCGACCACCTCAGCGGCGGGCGGCTGGTCCTGGGGCTCGGGGTCGGGAACCTGAAGGAGGAGTTCGACCTGCTCGGCGTCCCCTTCGAGGACCGCGGGCCGCGCGCCGACGACGCTCTCGCGGCGCTTCGGGCGGCGCTGTCCGGACGGACGGTGTCGTACGAGGGGCCGTACTACGCGTTCCGGGACATGGTGATCGACCCGCACGCCGTGCAGGAGCGGGTGCCGCTGTGGATCGGCGGGCACAGCGAGCGGGCCCTGCGCCGCGCGGTCACGCTCGGGGACGGCTGGGCGCCCGCGCCGCAGTCGTTCCGCGGGCCGACGCCGGAGCTGATGCGGGAGATGCTCGACCGGCACGACCTGCCCGCGGGCTTCGACGTCGTCTTCACCCCGGGCGAGCGGCTCGACGCCGTCAACGATCCCGGCCGGGCCCGCGAGGTGATCGCCACGGCGGAGGAGGCGGGCGCGACGCAGATCAACCTGACGGTGCGGCACGAGTCCCTCGCGCATTACCTGGAGCAACTGGAGGCGTTCGCGGAGGCGGCCGGGCTCGACCGCGAGGCGTGAGCGGGCGGGCGCCGAAGCTTATTGGACATGGGGTCTCCCGGAGGCGGCGGAACTGTCCGATGATCTGTCCGGCGCATCCCTCGGAGAGCGGAGTCCCCCATGCGACGGCGCATCGCCTGCACCCTGGCCCTCGCCGGACTGGCCCTCGCCGCCACCCCGGCCGCTTCGGCGGCGGAGACGTGGCAGCAGACCTCCCGGCAGACCTACTACCTCACCGACGCTCTGCAGCGGTCGCAGGGCATCGCGACGGACGGCACCACCTGGTACTTCTCGTGGAAGTTAGGGCTCAGCCGGGTCACCCTGGACGGCCGGACGGTGCTGGCGAACAACCCTCTCGCCATCCCCGCGCAGCTCTCCGCGCTCGGCGCGAACCACATCGGCGACATCGACTACTACAACGGCAAGATCTACGCGCCGATCGAGGACGGCAGCGACTACCGGCACCCCTACATCGCGCTCTATGACGCCACCACGCTGACGTACACCGGCACCGCGTACGCGCTGCCGCTCAGCGTGCAGCCGGACGGTGCGCCCTGGGTCGCCGTGGACGCGGCGCGCGGCTACGTCTACTCGTCCGCCTACAACCCGACGCCTGCGCTGAACGTCTACAGCCTTGCGGACCTGCACCTGGTCAAGACCGTCCCGCTCAGCACGACGATCGGCAGCGTCCAGGGCGCGAAGATCTACCAGGGCGACCTCTACGCGTCCTCGAACAACGACGCCAAGTCCATCTACCGGATCGACCCCGACACCGGCCAGGTCACCGACGTCTTCGACCGCGCGTCGTCGCTGCCCTCCGGCTCGGAGACCGAGGGCCTGGCGTTCCTCCCGACCTCGGACGGCGCGCAGATGCACGCCCTGGACGCCGTCTCCGGGCGGCTCGCGACGTACCTCTACAACTACCGCCAGACCACGTCCTGACCGCCTTCATGCCCCGCCGCCTTCCCGTCGGCCAGGGAAGGCGGCGGGGGTGTCGCGTTCGTCAGCTGGCCGCGAGCGCCTCTTCGGCGGCCTTCAGCTCCTCCTCGGGGTCCAGCATGCGGGAGAGCATGTCGAGGTCGTCGGTGTCGTAGCGCGACCTGACGTCCTCCCACCAGCTCGCGGCGGCGATGCTCAGCAGGTCGGCGGCCTCATCGTGGCGTCCGGTCCGGTTCAGGACGAGGCCGTAGTATCCCGCCGTCTCGGTGCCGAACGCCTCGTCCCGGCCCTCTTCCCAGGCCCTGCGCAGGTACGGCTCGGCCTCCTCGTACTTGCCGCCCTGGGCGAGGGCCTTGCCCGCCATCATCGCGTACAGCGCGCTGCCGCCGTCGGCCGCGCGGACGTACCACCGCTCGGCCTCCTGGTAGTCGCGGTGGTAGTCGGACAGCCAGGCCATGGCGTTGCAGGCGCCGCGGTCACCGGCCTCCGCCGCGACCCGCGTCCAGTGGTCGCGGCGGACCGGATCGCCCAGGGTCCGGTAGAGCTCCCGGAGATCGGCGGCGGCCGCCGCGTCGCCGGCCAGCGCCGCGGGTTCGTACCAGCGGACCGTCGAGCGCTCCGCCGCGTCGCACCACTCGTAGAGCATCCTCCCGTACGCGTACGACGCCTGGACGTCTCCGGCCTCGGCGCGTTCGCGCAGGTCGGGCAGCCGGCGCAGATCCTGGTCGGGCGGTACCTCGTCCTCGTCGCGGAGTTCGGCGAGGAGGGCGAGGCGCTCGGCGACGGCCTCGTCCTCGGGATCGAGGCCGCCGAGCCGTGCCTCCGCCTCGTCGAGGCGGCGTTGCAGCAGGTACATCCTGGTGAGCCTCAGCCCCCCGGCCTTGTGTCCCGCGTCGGCGGCGAGGGCGTACCAATGCTCGGCCTCGGCGAGGTCGCCGCGCTCCTCGTGGAATACGCCCAGGACGTAGGACGCGCCGGTGTACCCCGCCGCATGGGAGCGCAGGAGCAGGTCGCGGGCCTCGGCCCAGCGGTCGCCGGCGCACTGCCGCTCAAGGAAGATCGCGTGCTCCACGAGCGCCCGCGGGCTGAGCGTCCCGGCCCTGCGGAGGTACTCCTCGGCCTCGGCCGTCAGCCCGGGGTAGTCCTTGAACTCGCGGTCCATGCCGTCGAGCGGCGCCAGGGCCTCCGCGGCGGCGTCGCCGTCCCCGGTCTCCTCCGCCGTGTCGAGGGCGGCGGCGATCCCGTCGAACGTCTCGCGGACGCCCTCGAAGAGCCGCACCCACCGGAACACCGCGATGTCCCCGATCCCGGCGTCCTTCATCAGGAACGCGGCCGCCTCCGCCGGCTTCCCCTCGGCCGCGAGGAGCCCGCCCAGCTCGATCTTGCAGTCGAGGCGGCCCATGTCCCAGCCCTCCCGGAACCACCGGGCCGCCTCCGGGTCGCCGTTCTCCTTCAGCAGGACGGCCAGGCCGTACGCGCAGCCGGAGTGGCGGTCGGCGGCGAGCCGGTAGGAGCCGCTCGGCCTCCGCGCGGTCGCCGCGGATCTTGCGGTAGCGGGCGAGGGTGTACGCGGAGAAGGCGTCGCCCGCCTCCACCGCCCGCTCCCAGTAGGGGATCCCCTCGTCGACGCGGCGGCCGAACACGAAGAAGTCGGTGTGCGCGCGGG
The DNA here is from genome assembly GCF_040299565.1 of Spirillospora sp. NPDC000708. NCBI lineage: Bacteria > Bacillati > Actinomycetota > Actinomycetes > Streptosporangiales > Thermomonosporaceae > Spirillospora > Spirillospora sp. NPDC000708. Next base: position 133,389 of record NZ_JBEPCJ010000011.1, on the reverse strand, counting down.
CGGCCTTCGCGTCGCCCGCGAGGGCCGCGGCGACGAGGCCCTCGCCGCGCGCCTCGATGGTCCGGGTCTCGTCCTGATCCATGTCCAAGATCGTGTCATTGGTCCGGGGGTGCGGCGTCCCGTTCCGGAGAAGGCCGAGCGCGCCGGGCGGTCAGCTGAAGGCGCGGCGGTAGGAGTGGGGGCTGACGCCGGTCGTCTTCTTGAAGCGGTCGCGGAACGCGGTGGGCGAGCCGAACCCGACCTGCGCGGCGATGCGCTCGACCGGGTGGTCCGTGGTCTCCAGCAGGTGCTGCGCCCGGCGGACGCGGGCGCGGTGCAGCCACTGCAGCGGCGTCGTGCCGGTCTGCTCGCGGAACCGGCGGATCAGGGTGCGGGTGCTGGTCCCGGCGCGGGCGGCGATGTCGGCGAGCGACAGGTCGCGCGCCAGGTTGTCCTCGAGCCAGCCGAGCAGCGGTTCGAGGGCGGAGCCGCGCGGCGTGGGCAGGTGGTCGTGCACGATGAACTGCGCCTGCCCGCCCTCGCGTTCGAGGGGCATGACCGACAGGCGGGCCGCGTCGGCGGCGACCGCGGAGCCGTAGTCGCGGCGGATCAGGTGCAGGCACAGGTCCAGGCCGGCGGCGGCGCCGGCGGACGTGAGGATCCGCCCGTTGTCGACGTAGAGGACGTCCGGGTCGACGTCGATCTCCGGGTGGGCGGCGGCGAGCCGGTCCGCGGCGAGCCAGTGCGTGGTCGCGCGCAGCCCGTCGAGGAGCCCCGTGGCCGCGAGGGGGAACGTCCCCGAGCAGATGGACGCGATGCGCGTGCCGCCTTCCGCCGCCGCCCGGAGCGCGTCCCGCACGGCCGGGGACAGCGGGTCCAGCGGTGTCGCGGTGCCGGGGACGATGACGGTGTCCGCGCCCCGGAGCCCGTCCAGCCCCCAGGGCGCGCGGAGGGTGAAGGCGCCCGCGTCGATCTCCGGCCGCTCGGCGCACACCCGGATCTGGTAGCCGGGACGGCCGTCCGGGAGCCGGGTGCGGGTGAACACCTCGATCGGCGTGGCCAGGTCGAACGGGATCACCCGGTCCAGCGCGAGGACGGCGACGGTGTGCATGGCGCGAACTTACCTCCTCGCCGGATGGAATGACATGGCGGACGGCGTGCTGATTGCTTGTCGGCCCAGTTCACAGGCGTGATCTGAGCGTTGGCATTAATCCGTTGAAGGCTGGCACTAATGCCACTGGGGGACGAGGGCGGAGGGCCTCTAGCGTCGGCCGTGATCCCGGCACCCGCTTCCGAAGGAGCCTCTCTTGCATGCCCAGATCGTCCTGTTCGACGGCTTCGATCCGCTCGATGCCGTCGCCCCCTTCGAGGTGCTGCACGCCGGCGGCGCCGCGTCCGGGGCGGTGAGCGTGGAACTCGTCTCCGCCGAGGGGCCGCGCGACGTCGTCGGCGGCACCGGCGGGCTGGCGCTCCGCGCCACCGCCGCCCTCGACTCCGCACGCGCGGACGTCATCGTGGTCCCGGGGGCGTCCGGCCGCCTCGACGACCCCGGCGACACCCCCGACCGCGACGCCGGGGCGGGCGAACCGCACCCGGACGACACCGTCCCCGCCCGGCTGGGACGCACCCTCACCACCGAGCTGCCCGCCCTGCTCAAGACCGCGATGGACGACCCGGACGTGACGGTCGCGACCGTCTGCGGCGGGTCGCTCGTCCTCGCCATGGCCGGCCTGCTGGAGGGGCGCCACGCCGTCACCCACCACATGGGCATGGACATGCTCGGCGCCGTCGGCGCCCGCGCCGTGCGCGCCCGCGTCGTCGACGACGGGGACCTCGTCACCGCCGGGGGCGTCACCTCCGGCCTCGACCTCGGGCTCTACCTGCTGGAACGCGAGGTCGGCCCGCGGATCGCGCACGCCGTCGAGGACCTGTTCGCCTACGAGCGGCGCGGCACGGTCTGGCGCGCCGCCGGCCCCGTGCCCGCCGGGGAGCGCTGACCGTGGCGAAGTTCTTCCTGATCCTGCACGTCCTGGCCGCCGTGATCGCGATCGGGCCGGTCGCGGTCGCCGCGAGCATGTTCCCTCCGGCGCTGCGCCGCGCGCAGGCCGGTCCGGACGATTCCGCGGCCCTCGCGACCCTCCGGACGCTGAACCGCATCTGCCGCGTCTACGCGGTGGCCGGCCTCGCCGTCCCCGCCTTCGGCTTCACGACCGCGAGCGCGCTCGGCGTCCTCGGCGACGCCTGGCTGATCGTCTCGATCGTGCTGACCGCCGTCGCCGCCGCCGTCCTGGCCCTGCTGATCCTGCCCGCCCAGCACCGTGCCGTCGTCGCCGCGGGCACCCCCGGCTTCGGACTCCTCGTCCCGGCCCGCATCGCGATGCCGACCGGCGTGTTCAACGTGCTGTGGGCCGCGGTCACCATCGTGATGATCGTCCGCCCCGGTTCCACGACGGGCGCGTGACCGGCGCCCGTCCGTGACGCGTCTCACGGCCGCCGCCCGTGACACGGCCCCGGAGCCCGGTGTCTTGTGCACGACACATTGACTCCGGAGGGAGAATCCCATGGACCTCGCGCTGTGGATCGTCGCGGGCCTGCTGTGCGCCGTCATGCTGTTCGGCGGCGCGACGAAGGTGCTCGTGCCGAAGGAGACACTGGCCGCGGCCCCCGGCGGCGCCTGGACCGGCGACAGGAGCGCCGCCTTCGTCAAGACGCTCGGCGCCGTCGAGATCCTGGCGGCGATCGGCATCGTGGTGCCCGCCATCGTCGGCATCGCGCCCGTCATGGTGCCGGTGACCGCCGTCTGCTGGGTGCTGCTGATGGTCGGCGCGATGGTCACCCACCTTCGCCGCCACGAGCGCGTGGCCGTCCTGGCGAACGTGACCTACCTGGCCATGGGCGTCTTCGTCGCCTGCGGACGGTTCTGACCGGTGCGGCGGGCCTCAGCCGCCGAGGCGGTAGCGGCGGCGGGCGTTGGCGGCGAAGAGGGCACGGCGCTCGGGGCCGGTCAGGTTCGCGGTGATCTCCCGGTAGGCGGCGAGCAGGTCGGCGTAGGTGCCGCCGACGCCGTCCACCGGGAAGTTGCTGGCGAAGAAGCAGCGGTCGACGCCGAACAGGTCGAGGCAGCTCTCGACGTACGGGCGCAGGTCGCCGACCGCCGTGGTGCGGAGCGCCATGCCGAGACCGGAGATCTTGCAGTGGACGTTCGGGAGCGCCGCGAGCCGCGCCATCCCGGCGCGCCAGTCGGCGAAGGGCTCGTCCGGGTCGGGCCAGCCGGCGTGCTCGGCCACGACCGCGAGGTCCGGTGCGCCGGACAACAGCGGGACGTACGCGGCGGCCTCGGCGGGACGGATGATCTGGTCGAACACCAGGCCGCGGTCGGCGAGCAGGCGCAGCGCGCGGGCGGTCGCGGCCGCCGCCGGGTCCACGCCGCTCAGCATCCGGACGCCGCGGAACGCGGGGGAGGCGGCCTGGGCGTCGAGGTCCTCCTCGACGGTGTCCGGTGACCGGCGCGGGTCGAGGCCGCCGATGATCGCGGCGGGACGGGCCGGGTCGGCGCGGTGCAGGCCGTCGAGCCAGTTCGTCTCGGCGAGGTAGGCGCGCGGCGCGGACGTCGCGGAGACGTGCACGACCCCGGTGACGTCAACGCCCGCCTTCGCCGCGTCCGCGCGGTGGTCGTCCGGCAGGTAGTCGCCGTACACCTCCGGGAAGAACCGCTGAAGGCCCGGGTACCGGTCCTCGTGGGCGCTCAGGTCCCAGTAGTGCACGTGCGCGTCGACGAACTCCATCGTCCCCCCAAACATATGCTTGCTCGGCAATCGCCCACGCTACCGCCGAGCCCGGCCACCGGAATCCGGCGGCGGCCTCGGGGGCCGGAAAAAGATCCGGGCCGGGTGTCGATTCCGGCCGTTCCCGTTTGTCGTCTGTGCGAAGGCGTCGGCACGGGAGGGCGAATCGAGATGGCGGAACCGGATCCGCGCAGGTGGAAGGCACTGGCACTGCTCTGCGCGGCCAACTTCATGGTGATCCTCGACTCGCAGATCGTGCTGCTGGCCGTGCCGTCGATCCAGCGGGACCTCGGGCTCGCGGCGAGCGGCGCGCAGTGGGTGCTGAGCGCCTACCTGCTCGGGTTCGGCGGCCTGCTGCTGCTCGGCGGGCGCGCCGCCGACCTGGCCGGGCGCCGCCGGACGTTCCTCACCGGGACGGCGCTGTTCCTCGTCGCGTCGCTGGCGTGCGGGCTGGCCTGGACCGGCGGGGCGCTGATCGGCGCGCGGGTGCTCCAGGGGCTGTCGGCGGCGCTGATGGCGCCGAGCGCGCTGTCGATCGTCACCGCGACGTTCGGGGAGGGCCCCGAGCGGCACCGCGCGATCGCCGTGTGGGGCGGTGTCGGCGGGTTCGGCGGCACGGCGGCGCTGCTGGCCGGCGGCCCCCTGACGGACGTGCTCGGCTGGCGGGCGATCTTCTTCCTGAACGTGCCGGTCGCGGCGCTGCTGCTCGTCCTCGGGCCGCTGCTGCTGGCCGAGAGCCGGGGCGCGGCGCGCGCGTACGACCCGGCGGGCGCCGTGTCGGTGACGCTCGCGGTGACGGCGGCGGTGTTCGGCGTGGTCCGCGCGCCGGAGGAGGGCTGGACGGGCCCGTGGACGGCGGGCGCGTTCGCGGTCGCCGTCCTCGCGGGCGCGGCGTTCGTGCGGGCCGAGTCGCGGTCGGCGGCGCCGCTCGTGCCGCTGCGGACGTTCCGGTCGCGGACCCTGACCGGCGGGAACGCGGTGACGCTCGCGGCGGCCACGGCCGTGTTCGGGACGTCGTTCGCCGTGTCGCAGTACGCGCAGGGCGTGCTCGGGTACTCGCCGCTGGCGTTCGGGTTCGCGACGGCGGTGCTGCCGGTGGCGGCGGTCGCCGGGTCGTACGCGGCGCAGGCGGCGCTCGGACGGTGCGCGGTGCGTCCCGTCGCGGTGGCGGGGCTCGCCGTCATGGCGGCGGGCTGCCTGGCGCTCGGCCGGGTGTCCGCCGGCACGGGGTACGCGGCGGGGCTGCTGCCGGGCCTGGCGCTGCTCGGGTCCGGGCTCGGCGCGTGCGGGGTGGCCGGGGCGGTCGCCGCGCTCGCCGGGTCCGCCGCCGGGGACGCTGGCCTCGCATCCGGGATCAACACCGCGTCGTTCCAGCTCGGCGGCGCGTTCGGCGTCGCCGCCGCGTCCACCGCCGTCCAGACCTGGACGGACGGGACCGGCCCCGCCGCCCTCACCGCGGGGTTCCGCGGGGCGTTCGACGTGTCGGCCGGGATCGCCCTGGCCGGCGCCCTCGTCGCGGGCATGCTGCTCGCGAACCCGGCCCGGCGCACAGTTCCGGAGCCGGAACGAGTCAGAGTGAAGTAGAAGGAGGGACCATGCAGTACATGCTGTTGATCTGCGGTGTCGAGGGCGGGCCCGAGCCGTCGCCGGAGGAGCGCGCGGCGATGATCGCCGACACCGAGACGTGGGTCGCGGAGATGGACGGCCGGGGCGTGCGCAGGTTCGGCGACCGGCTGCGCCCGTCCGACACCGCGACGACCGTGCGGGTCCGCGGCGGCGAGACGCTGCTGTCGGACGGGCCGTTCGCCGAGACCAAGGAGCAGATCCTCGGCTTCGACCTCATCGACTGCGCCGACCTGGAGGAGGCGCTGGAGGTCGCGGCGGCGCATCCGGTGGCGCGCGGCGGCTCGATCGAGGTGAGGCCGCTGTGGCCGTGGCGGGAGGACTGACGGACGCCGAAGGGGCCGTCGCGGCGGCGTTCCGCGAGGAGTGGGGCCGCGTCGTCGCGACGCTCATCCGGATGACGGGCGACTGGGACCTCGCCGAGGAGTGCGCCCAGGAGGCGTTCGCGCGCGCTCTGGAGCGCTGGCCCGGCGACGGGGTGCCGCGCCGCCCCGGCGCCTGGCTGACCACGGCCGCCCGCAACCACGCCGTGAACCGGCTGCGGCGCGGCGCCGCCGAACGCGAGAAGCTGCGGGAGCTGAGCACCATGACCGGTCCGGACGAGCCGGCGGACACCGGCGGCGTGCCCGACGACCGGCTCCGGCTGATCTTCACGTGCTGCCATCCGGCGCTGCCGATGCAGGGCCGCGTCGCGCTGACGCTGCGCACCCTGCTCGGGCTGACGACGGCGGAGATCGCGCGGGCGTTCCTGGTCGCGGAGCCGGCGATGGCGCAGCGGCTCGTCCGCGCGAAGCGCAAGATCCGGGAGGCGGGCATCCCGTACCGGGTGCCGCCCGCGCACCTGCTGCCGGAGCGGACGGCGGCGGTGCTCGGCGTCGTGTACCTGCTGTTCAACGAGGGGTACGCGGCGACGGCGGGGGAGGACCCGGTCCGCGCGGACCTGTGCGCGGAGGCGGTCCGGCTGGCCCGCGTCCTGGCGGGCCTGATGCCGGACGAGCCGGAGGTGCACGGCCTGCTCGCCCTCCTGCTCCTCCAGGACTCGCGCCGCGCGGCCCGCCAGGACGCCGAGGGGAACCTGGTGCCGCTGGACGCGCAGGACCGTTCGCGCTGGGACGCCGCGCGGATCGCGGAGGGCGTCCGGCTGCTGGACGGGGCGCTGCGCCGCGGGGAGCCGGGCCCGTACCAGGTGCAGGCGGCGATCGCGGCGTGCCACGCGACGGCCGCGACGGCGGAGGAGACGGACTGGCCGCAGATCGCCGCGCTGTACGGGCGGCTGGAGGCGATGAGCGCGGGGCCGGTCGTCCGGCTGAACCGGGCCGTCGCGGTGGCGATGGCGGACGGTCCGGCGGCGGGGCTGGCGCTGGTCGAGACGGTCGAGGGGCTGGACGGCTACCACCTGCTCCCGGCGACGCGCGCGGACCTGCTGCGGCGGCTCGGCCGCGCCGGGGAGGCGGCGGCCGCGTACCGGGAGGCGCTGGCGCTGGCCCGTGCGGAGCCCGACCGCCGGTTCCTCGCGGCCCGCCTCGCGGAGGCCGAGCGGCACGCGGACTGACGATTGCGGTCATTCCACAACAGGCACGAAAGTTCCGGCCGATTCCACCTCTCCGGGCACCTTCCGTATCCCGGACGGCGCTGACCGGTTCTGATACTGATTGGTATTTATACCCCGTTTCATGCCTTCTGTGGCACATCAACACTTTCGTGTTGCAAGAGACAAACACCGGGTTATGGTGGCTTTCCTGCAACTCTCATTCGGTGGGGGAATGAGTGGCCGGTATCGACGACTGCCTGGCACGGATGATGACGATCCCCGGGGCGCAGCGGGTGACCCTGATCGACTGCGCGAGCGGCCTCGCCGTCGCGAGCGCCGGCCGCGAGGACCTCGTCGACCAGCACGAGGACGCCGCCGGCGCCACCGACGTCGTCCGCGCCGTGCTCGGCTCGCCCGCGCTCAGCGCCACCGCCGCCGGCGACGACGTCGAGGAGATCATCGTCTGCGGCAGCGGCGGATACCACCTGCTGGCCCTCACCGGAGCCGACCTCGACGGCCATCTGTTCGTCCATTTGCTCGTCGACCGCGACAAAGGCAACCTCGCCCTCGCGCGGCTGCGGCTGCAGGGCCTCGTCGACGAAATGACCGGACGCTGAAATGGCGCACGGCGACCCCGGAGGACCCGGAATCCCCGCGGAGCCCGGCGACCGCGTCGCCCGGACGCTCGGCATGCTGGAACGCGAACGCGCCACCGGCCTGCTCCGCGTCGGCGACGACGGCGCCCTCCACCTCGACGGCGGAGCCGTCACCCGCGCCGAGAGCCGGCACGCCCCCGGCCCGCGCGACCTGACCGGGGCCCTCGGCGGCCCCGACCCCGAACTGCCGGCGCTGCTCGCGCTGTTCGACGCCGCCTACTTCCTGCTCGGCTCAGGGGCCGAGCCGGTGTTCACCGACGGGCCGCCCCCGGCGCAGGGGCCCGCGCGGCGGATCACCGCGGCGACGCTCGTCCACGAGCGGCGCCGGCGCCGCACCCTCCTGCACTCCGCCTGGCCCTACGACGACGTCGACGCGGCGCCCGTCGAGCCCGTGCGGCGCGTCCGGCGCCAGCGCGTCATCCTCACCGGGCTCCAGGCGGAGATCCTGCTCAACGCCGACGGGCGGCGCACCCCCGGCGAACTGGCCCGCGACCTCGGGCGGACGGCCTTCGCCTGCCTGCTCGCGGTGCGCGGCCTCGCCGCGGCGGCGCTGCTGCGCACCCGCCCGCACGGCCCGGCGCACGGCCCGGCGCACGGCCCGGCGCACGGCCCGGCGCACGGCCCGGCGGCCGGCGCGCCCGCACCGCCGGGCCCGCCGGGTCCGCCGTTGCCGGCCGAGCCGCCCGCCGGGTGGGCGCCGGCCGACCACGACCTGCTCGCACGGCTCCGGGCCGCCCTGGTGGAGCTCGGGTGACGTGCGCGACCGCTTCGGGAAACTGATCGAAAGGCTGACGAAGGTGGCCGTACCAGCCGGGACCGTGACCGCGCCGACGACCGAACCGGACGTGCTGGCGGAACTCCGCACGCTGCGGGCCCGCGTCCCGCGGCTCACCGGGAGCCTCGTCGCGTCCGCCGACGGGCTGCTCGTCGCCGCGGACCTCCCGCCGTCCGTCGAGCCGTCCGGCATGGCGGCGGTGACCGCGTCCGGGCTGTCCCTCGCGCACCGCATCGCCCAGACCGCGCACGGCGGCGCCTTCCACGAGGTCGTCATCCGCGGCGTCGACGGCTACGTCGTCACCTACGCCGCCGGGCCCACCGCGTCCCTCACCGTCCTCGCCGAGGCGGGCGTCAACGTCGGCCGCCTCCACCTGGAGGCCCGGCCCGCCGCCCGCGCCATCGCCGCGCACCTCGGCCGCACCTGACCCCGCACGAGGAACCGAAAGGGCACGACGAACCGAAAAGGAGAGACCCATGTCCAACCTGGACCTGTCGCTCAAGGAAATGATGACGATCGACGGCGCCATCGGCGCGGCCGTCGTCGACTTCAACAGCGGGATGGCCCTCGGCCACCTCGGCAGCTCCAAGGCCCTCGACCTCAACGTCGCCGCGGCCGGGAACACCGAGGTCGTGCGGGCCAAGCTCCGCACCATCGAGCAGCTCGGCATCAAGGAGGAGATCGAGGACATCCTCATCAGCCTCTCCGCCCAGTACCACCTGATCCGGCCCGTGACCGGCCGCAAGGGCAAGGGCCTGTTCCTCTACATGGCCCTCGACCGGGGCCGCGCCAACCTCGCCCTCGCCCGCCACCGCCTCCGCGACATCGAGGAGAACCTCGAGATCTGAGCGGCGCACGGACGGCCCGGGGGCGGACCCCCGGGCCGTCCGCCGGTTCAGGGGGCGCCGGTGGCGCGGGCGGCGCCCTCGGCGAGCAGCCGGGTCGGCGCCGGGGCGTCGTGGCCGATCAGCCGCAGCAGCACGTCCCGTGCCGCCGGCCGCTCCCCCGGCGCGGTCCGCAGCCCCTCGCCGACCAGCGCGCGCAGGGTCCCGGACGCCCGCGCCGGGAAGTCGCCGAGATCGGCCTCCCCGCGCAGCTTGCGGTACATGATCTGCGGGATCGAGTCCGCCCCGTGCGGCGGCCGCCCCGTCGCCGCCTGCACCATCGTGCAGGCCCACGCGTACACGTCGGCGGCCGGTCCGACGCGTCCGCCCTCGATCTGCTCGGGCGCCATGTAGGCGGGCGTGCCGATCGCCTGCCCGGTGACGGACGAGCCGGCGTCGGTGATCCGGGCGATGCCGAAGTCGATGACGCGGGGACCGTCCGGGCCGAGCAGCACGTTGTCCGGCTTGAAGTCGCGGTGCACGATGCCCGCCTCCGCTATCGCCGCGAGCGCCGTGATCGTGCCGATCGCCAGCCGGTCCAGGGCGCCGCCCGAGCGCGTGCCCTCCTCGGCGACGGCCCGCCGCAGCGACGGGCCGGTCACGTACTCGCTCACCACGTACGGCAGCTCGCCCGCGAAGTCGGCGTCCAGGACCTGCGCCGTGCAGAACGACGCGACCCGCCGGGCGGCCTCGATCTCCCGGAAGAACCGCTCCCGCGCGCGGGGATGGTCCAGCGCGGCGGCGTGCAGCACCTTGACCGCGACGCGCCGCCCGTCCGCGTCCTCGGCGAGGTAGACCACGCCCTGCCCGCCCTGCCCGAGCCGCCGCAGCAGCCGGTAACGGCCGAGGGCCCGGGGGTCGGCGAGGCCGAGGGGCGACCCCGCCGTCTCCGCGTCCGGCTCGGACGGCTCGGACGGCTCGGACGGTCCGGACGGTTCGGTCCGGGACGGGGAAGCGGGCCGAGGACGCGGCGCCCACGCCGCGTCGGTGCCCTTCCCGGCGGGCACGTCCGGCTCGCCGGCCGCCTCCTGGAAGGCCGACTCGTCCACCGCCTGCTGGACGAGGTCGCCGGGCTCGTCGGTGGCGTCTAGGTCGACGAGGCCGATCGGGTCGGCCGGAGCGGCCGGAACATCGGCGACCACCCGCGCGACGTCGTCCTCGCGCAGCTCGGCACGGTCCGGTGTCCCGGCCGCCGCGTCCCGCTCGGCGTCCTCGGCGAGCCGCCGCTCCAGCTCGGGCAGCTCCCCGTACAGCAGCCGCGCCGCCGTCTCCAGATCGCCGTCGCGCTGCGCCCGCTCCGCCTCGGCGCGGACGTCCTCGACCTGGCGCCGCAGGTCCGCGGTCCGGTCGCGGTCGTCCCGCGCCCGGTACCACCGGTCCCGCAGCACGCGCTCCTCGATCCGCACGTCCGACAGCCTCCGGTCCAGCTCCGCGAGCCGCTCCCGGGACGCGGCGTCGTCCTCCTTGAGCAGCGCGAACCGCTCGATCTCCAGCCGGGCGACCCTGCGCTCCAGCTCCCGCAGCTCCTCCGGCGCGTCGTCCGCGTCGACCTGGAGCCGCGTCGCCGCCTCGTCCAGCAGCTCGACGGCGGCGCCCGGCCGCACGCGCCCGCCGAACCGATCCGCCAGCCGCGCCGCCGCGACCAGCGCCGCGTCCCGGATCGTGATCCCATGGTGCTCCTCGAACCGCGCGCGCAGCACGCGCAGGACCATCGCGGTGTCCTCGACGGACGCCTCCGCCACCGGCAGCCGCTGGAAATGCCGGCGCAGCACCGGCAGGTCCGCGAGGCGCTCCCGCTCCCCGGCGGGCGTCGCCGTCGCGATCACCCGCGGCGCGTCCGGGTCCGTGAGGCGGCCGAGCGCCGCGAGCACCGGGGAGCCGGGACGGGCCGCCGCGTGCAGATCGTCCAGCACGAGCACGACGCCGCCGCGCCGGGCCGCCGCCGTGATCCGGTCGAGTTCGTCGTCCGGCATCGCCGCGAGGTCGAGCGCGACCACGCGGACGCCGCGCAGCGCGGCCGGGACATCGCCCGCCTCGACGCGGTGCGCGAAGCCCGCGACCAGGGCGCTCTTGCCCGCGCCGCGCTCGCCGACCAGCAGCGCGTTCCCGCCGTCCCGCCGGGAGAGGATCTCGACCAGCCGCCGCGACTCCGCCGCGCGGCCGACGACCGGTTCGAGCGTCCCCTCCCGGGCCCGCAGCGTCAGGTCCCGCGCGTACGGCGACCGGACGACCTCCCGACCCGCCTGCTCGCTGCGCAGCCGCTGCCGGGTCACGTACTTCGCGCGCAGCAGCCGCCCCGCCGGATCGTCCCCGGCGGCGAGCCCGGCGAGCAGATCGACGGCCGACACCTCCGCGCCCCCGGCCTCCTCGGACGCCGCCGAGACCGCCCTGACCAGCGCGCTCGACATCCGCGGCGCGATGCCGGGTTCCCCGGAACCCGCCGGGAGCCGCGCGAGCAGCCCCTCCGTCTCCTCCCGCAACGCCACCGCGCCGAAGCCGGTGAACGCGAGCAGCGCGCCGACCTCGGCGTCGTCCAGCAGCGCCGCCAGCAGGTGCGGCGGCCCCACCTCGGCGTGGCCCGCACCGGTCGCCCGGTGCACCGCCGCTCTCAACGCCTCCTGGCCCTGCTCCGAAATCCTGTATTCCACGCGCGACGGCTCCGCTCGGGGGACGGCGACTTCCGCCGCCATTGTGCCCCCGAGCGGAGCCGTCGCAAGATCCCTACTTGGTGAGGGTCAGCCCCCGGGAAGGCTGGACCGTGAGCCGGTCGGCGGCCTCGTCGAGGTCGACGACCACCTCGTCGCCGTCGCGGACCTCCCCGGCGAGCAGCTCGCGGGCGAGCTGGTCGCCGATCGCGGTCTGCACCAGGCGGCGCAGCGGCCGCGCCCCGTACAGCGGGTCGTAGCCGGTCAGCGCCAGCCACTCGCGCGCCGCCTCCGTCACCTTCAGCGTGAGCTGCCGGTCCGCGAGGCGGTCGGCGAGCCGGTCGACCTGCAGGTCCACGATCCGGGTCAGCTCCTCCGTGGACAGCGCGTCGAACAGGATCACGTCGTCCAGCCGGTTCAGGAACTCCGGCTTGAAGGAGTCGCGGACCGCGGCCCACACCGCCTCCCGCTTCACCCCGTTCTCCATCGCCGGGTCCACCAGGAACTGCGACCCGATGTTGGAGGTCAGGATCAGGATGGTGTTGCGGAAGTCGACCGTGCGGCCCTGCCCGTCGGTGAGGCGCCCGTCGTCCAGCACCTGGAGCAGGATGTCGAACACCTCCGGGTGCGCCTTCTCCACCTCGTCCAGCAGGACGACGGAGTACGGGCGGCGCCGGACGGCCTCGGTGAGCTGGCCGCCCTCCTCGTAGCCGACGTACCCGGGAGGCGCGCCGACGAGCCGCGCGACGGAGTGCTTCTCGGAGTACTCGCTCATGTCGATGCGGGTCATCGCCCGCTCGTCGTCGAACAGGAACTCCGCGAGCGCCTTCGCCAGCTCCGTCTTGCCGACGCCGGTCGGGCCGAGGAACAGGAACGAGCCCGTCGGACGGTCCGGGTCGGAGATCCCCGCGCGCGCACGGCGCACCGCGTCCGACACCGTCTTCACCGCGGCGGACTGGCCGATGAGCCGGTGCCCCAGCTCCTCCTCCATCCGCAGCAGCTTGCCCGTCTCGCCCTCCAGCAGCCGGCCCGCCGGGATGCCCGTCCAGGACGCGACCACGTCCGCGACGTCGTCCGGGCCGACCTCCTCCTTGACCATCGTGTCGCGGCTGTCCGCCGCCTCCGACGCCGCCTCCAGCTGCTTCTCCAGCTCCGGGATCTCCCCGTACACCAGCCGCGAGGACGTCTCCAGGTCGCCGTCGCGCTCGGCCCGCTCCGCCTCGCCGCGCAGCTGGTCGATCCGCTCCTTGATCTCGCCGACCCGGTTCAGCTCGCCCTTCTCCCGCTCCCAGCGGGCGTTCAGGCCGCTCAGATGCTCCTGCTTGTCCGCCAGGTCGGCGCGGAGCCGCTCCAGGCGCTGCCGGGACGCCTCGTCGGTCTCCTTCTCCAGGTTCATCTGCTCCATCTTCAGCCGGTCCACGGCGCGCTGCAGCTCGTCGATCTCGACGGGCCGGGAGTCGATCTCCATGCGCAGCCGCGACGCGGCCTCGTCCACCAGGTCGATGGCCTTGTCCGGCAGGAACCGGGACGTGATGTAGCGGTCCGACAGCGTCGCCGCCGCGACCAGCGCCGAGTCGTTGATCTGCACCTTGTGGTGCGCCTCGTAGCGGCCCTTCAGCCCGCGCAGGATCGCGATCGAGTCCGCCACGGACGGCTCGCCCACGAACACCTGCTGGAACCGGCGCTCCAGCGCCGGGTCCTTCTCGATCCGCTCCCGGTACTCGTCCAGCGTCGTCGCGCCGATCATCCGCAGCTCGCCGCGCGCCAGCATCGGCTTCAGCATGTTGCCGGCGTCCATCGCGCCCTCGGCGGCGCCCGCCCCGACCACGGTGTGCAGCTCGTCGATGAACGTGACGACCTGCCCCTCCGACTCCTTGATCTCGTTCAGGACGGCCTTCAGCCGCTCCTCGAACTCGCCGCGGAACTTCGCGCCCGCGACCATCGCGCCGAGGTCCAGCGACACCAGCCGCTTGCCGCGCAGCGACTCCGGCACGTCGCCCGCCACGATCCGCTGCGCGAGGCCCTCGACGACGGCGGTCTTGCCGACGCCCGGCTCGCCGATCAGCACCGGGTTGTTCTTCGTCCGCCGCGACAGCACCTGCACGACCCGGCGGATCTCCGAGTCCCGCCCGATCACCGGGTCCAGCCGGCCGTCGCGCGCCGCCGCCGTCAGGTCGACGCCGTACTTCTCCAGCGACTGGTAGGTGCCCTCCGGGTTCTCGCTGGTCACGCGGGCGTGCCCGCGCACCTTCTCGAACGCGTCCAGCAGCGCCTGCGGCGTCGCCCCGAACTCCTTCAGCAGCCCCGCCGCCGGGCCGCCGTCCGCCGCGAGCCCGACCAGCAGGTGCTCGGTCGAGACGTACTCGTCCTCCAGCTGCTGCGCCCGCGCGCCCGCCGTGTTGATCGCCCGGCTCAGCTGCCCCGACAGCCGCGGCGTCGCGACCGTCGAGCCCTGCGCCTTCGGCATCGCCGCCAGCTGCTCCTCGGCCCGCCGCCGGACCGCCTGCCAGTCCGCGCCGACCGCCTCCAGCAGCGGCACCGCGGTGCCCTCCGGCAGCCCGATCAGCGCCACCAGCAGGTGCTGCGGCTCCACCTCGGGGTGCCCCTCGGCCGCCGCCCTGCGGGCCGCGACCGACACCGCCTCCTGGCTCTTCTGCGTCAGCTTGACGTCCATGTCCCCGTACTCCTGAGAGAGTTACTCCCGGTTGCGCTCGTGCCACACCACGACACTGGTCTGCCTGATCGGCACCAGGTCGGAGCCGGGAGTGCCACCCGGGTCCCCGCGCCGCCGCTGCTGCGCCAGGCGCGCCGCGACCGACCGGGTCGATTCGAGTTCGTTGGCGAGCTCCTCCAGGGCGGCGTGCGCCTTGGCGAGCTCCTCGCGGAGCCGCACGTTGTCGCGCTGCAGCTCCAGGATGTGCTTGATGCCGGAGAGGTTGACGCCCTCCTCCTGGGAGAGCCGCTGGATCTCGCGCAGCATCACGATGTCGCGCATCGAGTACCGGCGGCCCCGGCCGGCCGTGCGGCCCGGGCACACCAGCCCCATCCGGTCGTAGGTGCGGAGCGTCTGCGGGTGGAGCCCGGACAGCTGCGCCGCCACCGAGATCACATAGACCGGGGTGTCGTCGCCGAACGGATCCATGACCTCACTCCGTTCTCGCCTGCTGGAGCAGCTCGCCGCGCAGGTCCTCGCCCGCGCCCGCGTCGCGGAGCCGCTCCAGCGCCTCGCGGGCCTGATCGTCGAGCTTCTGCGGCACCTGCACGTCCACGGTGACGAGCAGGTCGCCCTTCGTGCCGTCGCGCCGCGTCGCGCCGCGGCCGCGGACCCGGAACGTCCGGCCGTTCGGAGTGCCCTCCGGCAGCCGCAGCGTCACCGGCTGCCCCTGGAACGTCGGCACCCGGATCTCCGCGCCGAGCGCCGCCTCCGGGAACGTCACCGGCACGGTCATCGTCAGGTTGTCGCCGGTGCGGCCGAACACCTTGTGCGGCAGCACCTTGATGTTCACGTACAGGTCGCCCTGCGGGCCGCCGTTCTCGCCCGGCGCGCCCTTGCCCTTCAGCCGGATCCGCTGCCCGTCCGCGACGCCCGCCGGGATGCGGGCCTGGATGGTGCGGTCCGACTGCTTGCGGCCGCTGCCGTGGCAGGTCGGGCACGGGTCGTCCACGACCAGCCCGCGGCCGTGGCACTCCCGGCACGGCTCCTGGAAGCCGAAGTTCCCGAGGTTGCGGGTCTCGTGCCCGGTGCCCTCGCAGTTCGGGCACACCCGCGGCACCGTGCCGGCCTTCGCGCCGGTGCCCCGGCAGGACGGGCACGCCGCCTCGCTGGTCAGCTTGATCGGGACGGTCACGCCGTTCATCGCGCGGCCGAACGACAGCGTCACGTCCGTCTCGACGTCCGCGCCGCGCCGCGCCCGCCGCGCGCCCGTCGTCCGGGTGCCGGCGCCGCCCCGGTTGAACAGGCCGCCGAACAGGTCGCCGATGCGCTCGCCCGCGCCGCCCGTCTGCGTGCCCCCGGTCTGCCCGAAGAGGTCCCCCAGGTCGAAGGGGAAGCCCCCGCCGCCCTGCTGGCCGCGGAAACCGCCCGGCATGGACCGCACCGCGTCGTACTCCTTGCGGCGCTTGTCGTCCGACAGGACGTCGTACGCCTCGGAGACCTCCTTGAAGCGGTCCTCGGCGTCGGCGTCCCCCTTGTTGGCGTCCGGGTGGTACTTGCGCGCCAGCTTCCGGTAGGACTTCTTGATCTCCTCCTGCGAGGCCGACTTCGAGACACCGAGGACTTTGTAGTAGTCCTTCTCCAGGTAGTCCTTGGTGCTCACGGCGCCCCGCTCTCTGCTATCGCCACTTGCGTCTTGTCTTCACGTGCGCCGCCGGGCCCGCCCCGTCCCAGGACGGGACGGGCCCGGCGGGTAAATCACTCGCCGTCGTCGGCGCCCTCGTCGGCGCCGGCGTTCGGGTCGGGCTCGGCCACCGCGACCCGGGCGGGCCGCAGGACCCGCTCCCCGATCCGGTAGCCGGGCTGCAGGACGTCCACGACGCTCGTCTCGGTCACGTCCGCCGAGTACGAGTGCATGAGCGCCTCGTGCACGGTCGGGTCGAACGGCTCGGCCTTCTCGCCGAACTTCTCGAGCCCGAGCTTGCCGGTGACCGCCTCCAGGCTCTCCGCGACGGACTTGAACCCGCCGGTGAGCTCGTCGTGGTCCCGGGCGCGGCCGATGTCGTCCAGCACCGGGAGCAGCTCGGACAGCACCTGCCCGAGGGCCTGCTCGCGGACCGCGACCCGGTCCCGCTCGACCCGCTTGCGGTAGTTGTCGTACTCGGCCTTGAGCCGCTGGAGGTCGGCCAGCCGCTCGTTCAGCTGCGTCTTCAGCGAGGAGACCTCCTCATCGGATTCCCCGGTGCCCCCGTTGGCCGGGGCCTCCGGGGCCGGCTCCTCCGCCGGCTCCCGGAGCTTCCCCGTCTTCGGGTCGATGCGCCGCTTGTCGCGGATCACCGGGCCCTCCTGGTCCTCGCCCTCGCGGGGGGAGGAAGTCACGAGGCCTCACCCTTCGGCTTGTCGTCGTCCACGATCTCGGCGTCGACGACCTCGTCGTCCTGCGCGCCCTGGGCGTCGGCCGTCGGGCCGGCGTCCTCGGCGCCCGGCTGGGCGCCCTCGGGGTTCTGCGCGTACATCGCCGCGCCCATCTTCTGGGAGACCTGCGCGAGCTTCTCGGCGCTGCCCTTGATCGCGTCGACGTCGGTGCCCTCCAGGGCCTTCTTCACCTCGGCGATCGCGTCGTTGACCTCGGTCTTCAGCTCCGCGGGGACCTTCTCGTCGTTCTCCCGCAGGAACTTCTCCGTCGAGTACGCGAGGGTGTCGGCCTGGTTGCGGACCTCGGCCTCCTCCTTGCGCTTGCGGTCCTCCTCGGCGTAGTTCTCGGCGTCGCGCATCATCTTCTCGATGTCGTCCTTGGGCAGCGCGCTGCCGCCCGTGATGACCATCGACTGCTCGCGACCCGTGCCCTGGTCCTTCGCGCTGACGTTGACGATGCCGTTGGCGTCGATGTCGAAGGTGACCTCGATCTGCGGGACGCCCCGCGGCGCCGGCGGCAGGCCGGTCAGCTGGAAGGTGCCGAGCTTCTTGTTGTACGCGGCGATCTCGCGCTCGCCCTGGTAGACCTGGATCTCCACGGACGGCTGGTTGTCGTCGGCGGTGGTGAACGTCTCCGACCGCTTGGTCGGGATCGTGGTGTTCCGCTCGATGATCTTGGTGAAGATGCCGCCCTTGGTCTCGATGCCGAGGCTCAGCGGGGTCACGTCCAGCAGCAGGACGTCCTTGACCTCGCCCTTCAGCACGCCGGCCTGGAGGCTGGCGCCGATCGCGACGACCTCGTCCGGGTTGACGCCCTTGTTCGGCTCCTTGCCGCCGGTCAGCTCCTTGACCAGCTCGGACACCGCGGGCATCCGGGTGGAGCCGCCGACCAGGACGACCTGGTCGATGTCGCCCACCGTGATGCCGGCGTCCTTGAGCACCGAGTTGAACGGCGCCTTGGTCCGGTCGAGCAGGTCGGAGGTCATCCGCTGGAACTCGGCCCGGGTGAGCTTCTCGTCCAGGTGCAGCGGGCCCTCGGAGGAGGCGGTGATGTAGGGCAGGTTGATCTGCGTCTCGGACGAGCCGGACAGCTCGATCTTCGCCTTCTCCGCGGCCTCGCGGAGCCGCTGCAGCGCCATCTTGTCCTTGGACAGGTCGACGCCGTTGGCGTTCTTGAACTTCTCCACCAGCCAGTCGACGACCTTGTTGTCCCAGTCGTCGCCGCCGAGGTGGTTGTCACCGCTGGTGGCCTTGACCTCGACGACCCCGTCGCCGACCTCCAGCAGGGACACGTCGAACGTGCCGCCGCCGAGGTCGAACACCAGGATGGTGGCCTCGTTCTCCTTCTCCAGGTGGTACGCCAGCGCGGCCGAGGTCGGCTCGTTGATGATGCGCAGGACGTTCAGGCCCGCGATCTGGCCGGCCTCCTTGGTGGCCTGGCGCTGGTGGTCGGAGAAGTAGGCGGGGACGGTGATGACCGCGTCGGTGACCGTCTCGCCCAGGTAGGACTCGGCGTCCCTCTTCAGCTTCTGCAGCACGAACGCGCTGATCTGCTGCGGGGTGAAGTCCTTGTCGTCGATCTTGGTCTTCCAGTCGGTGCCCATCTCGCGCTTGACCGACCGGATCGTCCGGTCGACGTTGGTCACCGCCTGGCGCTTGGCGACCTCGCCGACCAGGACCTCTCCGTTCTTGGCGAAGGCGACGACGGACGGCGTGGTCCGCGACCCCTCCGCGTTGGCGATGACGGTGGGCTCGCCGCCCTCCAGGATCGCGACGACCGAGTTGGTCGTCCCGAGGTCGATGCCGACCGCACGTGCCATGTCTCTCGTCCTCCGTCGTTTCCGGTGTTATCGCGCCCCGGTCGCCCCCGGGGTGCGGCCGGTCGATGTCTGTCTGTCCGCAAGAGTGCCCGGCCCCCGGCTCGTTGTCAAATGACTTGAGTCGGGCGGACTCAACTTTGCTGACGCTCTCTAGAACAGGACGTGTGAGCCACCTATTCCAGTTCCCGGCCCGGTGTAAGAAAACGGGATCCATCGGGACTACTCCCGCGAAGACGATCACGCCCTCCGGGTGATCACTGAGGGCCGCCCACCCCCGGGCGGCCCTGCGCAGAGGAGTCTCGATGATGTACGGACGCCGGAGCCGGGCCCCGCTCGGCCTCCTGCTCGGCACGCTGCTCGCGGCGGGGACGGCGGCGGTCCTGCCCTCGCCCGCCGCCCACGCCTCGCCCCCCGGCGCACCGCCCTCGGACGGGGCGCCCTCGGGCGGGCTCGCGCCGGGCCGGTCCTGGAAGGTGACGCTGCTGACCGGCGACGTCGTCCGGGTCCGGACGGCGCGCGGCCGCCCGCCGATGGTCGCGGTGAGCCCCGCCCCCGGACGCGGCGCCCACCTGTTCCGCACGGCCGTCCGGCCGGACGGGCACGTGGTGGTGACGCCGCTGGACGTCGCGCGCCTGGTCGGCAGGGTGATCGACCCCGCCCTGTTCGACGTCACGGCGCTGATCGAGGACGGCTACGACGACGCCCGCAGCGCCGACCTGCCCCTGATCGTCCAGCGGGACGGCGGCGGGCGCGCCCTGTCGGCGCTCGGCGGCGGGACGCTCCGTCAGGGCGTCGCGCTGCCGAGCATCGGGGCCGTCGCCGCCCGGCAGCCGAAGAAGGACGCGCAACGGCTCGGCTCGTCTCTGGCTGCGATGTCCGTGCCGTCGCCGAAGGCCGCGAACGGCCTCCGGCACGTGTGGCTGGACGGCCGGATCAAGGCGACGGCGCTTCCCGCGACGGCGCTTCCCGCGACGGCGCTTCCCGCGACCGCGCCGGCGGCCGCCCCGAAACTCGACGGGAACCTGACGCGGATCGGCGCGCCCAAGGCGTGGAAGGCCGGGTACACGGGCGCGGGCGCGACGGTCGCCGTCCTCGACACCGGCGTGGACGCGACGCACCCCGACCTCAAGGGCCGGATCGCCGGGACGGAGAACTTCTCCGACGCGCCCGGCACCGCCGACCGGTTCGGGCACGGCACGCACGTCGCCGCGACGATCGCCGGCACGGGCGCGGCCGCCGGCGGCGCCCGCAGGGGCGTCGCGCCCGGCGCGCGCCTGCTGGTCGGCAAGGTCCTCGGCGACGACGGCTTCGGCACCGACTCCAGCCTGATCGCGGGC
Source organism: Spirillospora sp. NPDC000708 (assembly GCF_040299565.1). Classification (NCBI taxonomy): domain Bacteria; kingdom Bacillati; phylum Actinomycetota; class Actinomycetes; order Streptosporangiales; family Thermomonosporaceae; genus Spirillospora; species Spirillospora sp. NPDC000708. Next base: position 113,286 of record NZ_JBEPCJ010000011.1, on the reverse strand, counting down.
ATGGAGTGGGCGGCGCCGCGCGCGAAGGTCGTCAACATGAGCCTCGGCGGCGACGCGTCCGACGGCACCGACCCGGTCTCGCGGGCGCTCGGCGGGCTCAGCGCGAAGTACGGCACGCTGTTCGTCGCCGCCGCCGGCAACGACGGCGCGATCGGGTCGATCGGCGCGCCGGGGTCGGCGGACGCCGCGCTGACCGTCGGCGCGGTCGACGGCGCCGACCGGCTCGCGGACTTCTCCAGCCGCGGCCCCCGCGCGGGCGGGCACGCCGCCAAGCCGGAGATCGTCGCGCCGGGCGTGGACATCGCGGCGGCCCGCGCGAAGGGCACCGCGATGGGCACCCCGCTCGGCCCGCTGTACACGCGGGCGTCGGGCACGTCGATGGCGACCCCGCACGTGGCGGGCGCGGCGGCGCTGCTCGCCGCCCGGCATCCGCATTGGACGCCCGCGCAGCTCAAGGCCGCGCTCGTCGGGACGGCCGGACCGGCGACCGGCGGCGACGTCTACGAGCGCGGCGGCGGGCACCTCGACGCGGGCGCAGCCGTGACCGAGGCCGTCCTGCCCGCCCAGGCCGTGGTGGACCTCGGCACTTCGACGTTCCCCGCGCACAAGGCGCTGTCGGCGAAGCTCGGTTGGGCGTCGCAGGGCGCCGCCGCGCGCCTGTCGCTGAGCGTGAAGGCGACCGACCGGAAGGGCCGCGACGCGTCCGGGGCGGTGCACCTGTCCGCCGCAGCGGTGAGCGTCCCGGCGGGCGGCACCGCTTCGGCGTCGCTGACCGTCGACGCGTCCAAGCTCGGCGCGCGTCCCGGCATGTACGAGGCGGAGGTGACGGCGAGGAGCGGGAAGACGGTCGTCCACACGCCCGTGACGTTCTACGTCGAGCCGCCGTCCCACACGCTGACGGTGAAGGCGATCCCGATGCCCGGCACGGAACCGGCCGACTTCTCCGCCTACAGCGCCGTGGTCGACCTCGACGACGCCGCGCTGTACGCCGAGTCGGTCGACCCGACGCCGGAGGGCACGAAGGTCCGCGTTCCCGAAGGCCGCTACAGCGTGCTCGGCACCGTCGACGACACCAAGGGGAACGCCTGGCGGTCCGCGCTCGCGGGCACGCCGGAGGTCCGCGTCGACCGCGACCTGACGGTCACGCTGGACGGTCCCGCCGCCAAGCCCGTCACGGCGAGCGTCGAGGGCGTCCGGACCAAGGCGGTCATGGCCAGCGCGTCCGCCGTCCAGAGCACGAAGCGGATGATGTGGACGGTCGGCGTCTACAGCGACGACCCCGCCGCCGCCCCCGTCTACGCCCAGGCCATGCACGGCGCCGGGACCGGGACGTTCCGCGCCTACAGCAGCCACCGGCTGACCGCGCCCGGCGCCGTCTACGACCTCATCCACCCGTACGGCAACGGCGTCCCGGCCGACCCGTCGCATGCCGTCGGCGCGGCGGAGAAGGCGCGGATGGCCCGGATCGACCAGCGGTTCGCCGCGTTCGACGGCGACACCGGCAAGGGCGTCACCGAGCACCGCTACGGCACGTCGCCGGAGGGCCTCCTGCTGGCCGGACTCGACGCGTCCGGCGCCGTCCCGTCCGGGACGACCCGCGCCGACTACGTGTCGACGGGCAAGGGGATGCTGTGGGCCGACGAGGCGTTCCCCGAAGCGATCGCCAACGGGGAATGGGTCGACCAGCTCCCGTTCCGGGAACTGCGGCCCGGGCAGCGGATCTCGCGCACGTGGGGCCGCCAGCCGGTCCGTCCCGGCCCGTACTCCGGGTCCGGCGTCTCGCTCAGCGATTGCGCCCCGAACCCGTCCGTCCGGACCGGCGACCACGTCCACGTCGAGCTGGTCGACCTCCAGACCAGGCTGGACGGGTTCGACTGCGGTCTGGACGGCGGCGGCGTCACCGGCGCCCTGGCGCTGTACTCCGGCGGCAAGAAGGTCGGCGGCGCGGCCGGCCCGGCCGGCGACTTCGACGTCCCGTCCAAGCCGGCGGCGTACCGGCTGACCTACGCCAACGACGCGTCGAAGCTGCTGCCGGTGTCGGTCCGCACCTCGACGGCCTGGACGTTCCGCTCGTCCGCGCCGCGCGGTGACGGCGCGCTCCTGCCGCTGCTGCTCGTCGACTACGACCTCGGCCTCGACCTGCGCAACCAGCCGTCGGGAGAGCCCGCCGTCCTCACCGTCGCGCGCGTCGCGGGCGCGCCGGCGGCGAAGGTCACCGGGCTGCGGTTCTGGACGTCGGTGGACGACGGCGCGACCTGGCGGGCCGTCCCGGTGAAGGCGCTCGGCGGCGGCCGGTTCAGCGCCCCGCTCCCGGCCCCGGCCAAGGGGCAGGCCGTGTCGCTGCGGGTCACCGCGCAGGACGCGGGCGGCAGCGGCGTCGACCAGCGCATCATCCGCGCCTACCGCGTCCGGTAGCCGTCCGGTAGGCGTCCGGCGGGAGTCGTCGCGGCGCGAAAGCGGCGAGGGGTTCCGGGTGATACGTCTGTGACCGCCATCCGTGCGACGGAAAGGCAGCACATGACAGGGGAACCCCTCGCCGCGGCACCGCCCCGGGCCACCGCCGGCCCGCCCGTGCCGCGGGCGTCCCTGCACGACCCCGAACGGTTCGGGGAGGTCTTCGACGCGCACTTCGCCGAGATCCACGGCTACGCGGCCAAGCGCCTCGGCCCGGACGCCGCGGCCGACGTCGCCTCCCAGACGTTCCTGGAGGCGTTCCGCCGCCGCGACCGCTACGACCCCTCCCGTGCGGCCGTCCGCACCTGGCTGTACGGCATCGCGACGAACCTGATCGCCAAGCACCGGCGCAGCGAGGTGCGCGCGCTGCGCGCCCGCGAACGGCTCGGCCCCGGCGACACGGGCGGCGAGGGCCACGCGGACGCGGTGGACGCCCGCGTCAGCGCGCAGGGCCTGCGCGGACGGCTGGCCGGGGCGATCGCGGCGCTGTCCGCCGGGGAGCGCGACGTGCTGCTGCTCGTCGCGCTCGCCGAGCTCAGCCACGAGGAGGTCGCGGCGGCGCTGGACGTCCCGTACGGGACGGTCGGCTCCCGGCTCAGCCGGGCCCGGAAGAAGGTGCGCGAAGCACTCGGCGGGACCAACCCGATGCGCGATGGGGAGGACGACCATGGATGAACTGCGGACCGTCCGGGAGGCGTACGGGGACACCGCGCCACCGACCATGACGGAGATCGCGCAGGCGCGCGCGCTGTGGGAGGAGAAGCCGCCGCGCAGGTCCCGGCTCGGGTGGCCGTTCAGGATCGGCGTCGGCGCCGTCGCCGCCGTCGCCGCCGCCGCGGTGGGGATCGCGACGGCCGGCACGTCCGGTTCGCCCGGCGCACCCCGGCCTCCTGCGAACGTGGACCTGGGCAGGCAGGCGGTGCTCGCCGCCGCCACCAAGGCGGAGCAGGCGCCCACCGGGAAGTACTGGTACACCGACCAGGTGTCTGGCCAGTCCTACATCGTCCGGTCGAAGTCCGGCACCCCGTACGCGATCTCCGCGGCGGCCTCGGAGATGTTCGGCTGGGACGGTGTGAAGCCCGGCATGGGCACGATGTACTACGACCGCGACCTCCCGGCTCGCCCGCTGACCGAGCAGGACGCGGCGGTGTGGCGCGCGGACGGTTCGCCGTCGAGCTTCCGCACCTGGTCGGGCGACCACCACGCCACCTACACCACCAAGGCGGGCGAGTGGCGGTCGAGCGGTCCGAACGTGGGCCTGGACCCCCAGGGCGGCGGGAGGTTCTTCTGGGGGAAGTCGGCCGAGGAACTGCAGGGGCTGCCCACCGACCCGGCCGCGCTCACCAGGATGATCCTGTCCGACGAGGCGCTGCGGAAGAAGTTCGGAAAGGCGCACCCCGGGGCGTCCCGGCGGACGGGGCTCCGGATGACGCCCGCGGCGAAGATGCGGATCGCGTCAGGATTCCTGACCGCCCCGACGCCGCCGAAGGTCCGGGCCGGCCTGATCCGGGCGCTGGCCGCCCTGCCGGGCGTCCACGCGGTCGCCCGCGAGACCGACGTGCTGGGCCGCACGGGGGTCGCGCTCGCCGCCGACCCCATGCCCTCCACGGACGACGGCGAGTACGGCACGAAGAAGGAGGACCAGGGGACCTACACCTGGCGCAGCGTCCTGATCTTCGACGAGAGCAGCGGCGCGCTGCTGTCCATGCAGGACGAACTGGTCAAGCCCGGCGGCGTGTACCGGATGCGCGAGCCCGGCTTCGTCATCTACCACGACACCTTCCGCGGCTCCGGCTGGTCGGACACCGAGCCGAAGCCGCCCGCGAGGCCGCCCTTCCCCGCCCGCTGACCCCGTCCCTCCGCGGCGGCCGGTCCCCGTCCGCCGCGGAGGGGGACCGGCCGTCCCCTTCCCCGAGATCCGGAATGCTTCGGTAAGAATCGGCGGCTCCCGATCACTACCCGGGTGACGGAACCCCCGGACGAAGGGCTCGGACCTTGTCGGACCCCGAAGACATCGCCCGGTTCACGGCGCTGTACGACGCGCACCATCCGCGCGTCCACGCCTACGCCGTGAGCCGGGTCGGCGTGCAGGCCGCCGAAGAGATCACGAGTGAGACGTTCTGCGTCGCGTGGCGGCGCGTCCGCGACCTGCCGGCCGAGCCGCTGCCCTGGCTGCTCGGCATCGCCCGCAACCTGCTGCGCGAGTCGTACCGGGCGCGGGACCGGCAGGACGCGCTGGCCCGCGAGCTGCGGACCTGGGCGGCCGGGCAGCCGCCCGCGGGCGACGTCGGCGAGGCGGTGGCCGAGCGCGCCGGGATGCTGCGCGCGCTCGCCGCCCTGCCCGACGGCGACCGCGAGCTGCTGGCGCTGGTCGCCTGGCACGGGCTGTCGCCGGGCGAGGCGGCGAAGGTCATCGGCTGCTCGAAGGCGTCGTTCTACGTGCGGCTGCACCGGGCGCGGCGGCGGCTGGAGCGCGCGCTGACCGGTGAGTCGCGGGCGCCGGACCACGGCGCGCCCGCTCCCCGCCCGTCCCTGGTCAGCCCCGAAAGGAAGGTCGTCCGATGAAGCATGACGTGATGAAGGCGCTGGCCGAGGCCCGGCCCGAGCAGCTCGACCCCCCGGCGGACCCCGACACGGCCCGCGCGCGCCGGGAGCGCGACCTCGGACGGGCGTTCCTGGCCGACCCCGACGACTCGCCCGCCGGGGGACGGACACGGGGGCGCCGTCCCGTCCGCTGGACGGTGCTCGGCGTGGTCGCGGCGGGCGCGGCGGCGGCCGTGGCGGTCGCGACGGTCGGCTCGTCCGGTTCGCCCGGCTCGCCGGGGAGGCGGGGCGGTCCCGGGGCGTCCGGGAGCATCGACCTGAACAAGCAGGCGGTGCTCGCCGCGGCCACCAAGGCAGAAAAGGCGCCGACCGGGAGGTACTGGTACACCGACCGGCTCGACGGCCAGTCCTACATCGTGCCGGCGAAGACCGGGCCGTACGCGATCGTCGGCGCGCAGACCGAGTCGTTCGACTGGTTCGGCGCGAAGTCCGGGACGGGCGAGGCGTACTACCTGCGCGACCTGCCGGCCCGTCCGGCGACCGCGCAGGACACGGCGCTGTGGCGCAAGGCGGGGTCGCCGTCGAGCTTCCGCGTCCGGACCGACGGCGGCTTCACGACGTACGGCACTAAGGCGACCACGTGGCGGTCGAGCGGGCCGGAGGCGGGCACCGACCCGCGCGGCGGCGGGGCGTTCCTCGGCATGTCGCCCAAGGAGCTGCGGAACCTGCCGTCGGACCCGGCGGCGCTCGCCCGGAGGTTCCTGAGCCAGGCGGAGGCGAGCCGCGCCATGGGCATGGACCCGAAGAGCGGCCGGGCGCCGAGCCCCGAGCAGGCCGCGGCCTCCCGGATCTGGCGGGTCGCGTCGCTGCTGGGCGGCGCGCCGGTGCCGCCGAAGGCGCGGGCCGGGCTGATGCGGGCGCTGGCCGCGCAGCCGGGCGTCCAGGCGATCGGGCACGTCACCGATCCGCTGGGCCGCCGCGGCGTCGCGCTGGCCTCCCCCGAGCGCACCACCGCGGTCGCGGACGGGCCGGACGGCGGGCGGAGCGCCTACCGCTCCCGCGACGTGATCGTCTTCGACGAGGCCACCGGCGCGCTGCTGTCCGTCCAGGACACGCTGACCCGGCCGGGCGGCGAGTACGCGGCGATGAAGCCCGGGTTCGTCATCAGCTACTCGGCGACCCGCACCGCGAACTGGACCGACGCCAAGCCCAAGCCCCCCGCGAAGCTCCCCTTCTAACCCCCCGGCCGGGGTGAGCGCTGCGTTGTCCCATGGCGGCCGCCCCCGTCCTCGCCCTCCGCCCGAGCTCCCGAGCTCACGGGCGGAGGGCGAAGGCGTTCCGGGGGATCGGTTGAGAACGGGGTGATCCGTCCCCCCACAGCGAGGATTCGTCCATGGCACACGACCGGCCGCCGGAGGCGGAGGGCCCCACCGGGCCCGGCTCCGACGCGGAGGTGATCGTCCGTTCGCGGCGAGAACCGGACGCGTTCGCGGAGATCTTCCACCGCCACTTCACCGAGATCCACCGGTACGCGGCCCGCCGGCTCGGCACCGACGCGGCCGACGACATCGCCGCCGAGACGTTCCTCATCGCGTTCCGCAAGCGCGCCCGGTTCGATCCCGCGCGGGTGACGGCCCGCCCCTGGCTGTACGGGATCGTCACCCGGCTGATCGGGCTGCACCGGCGCGCCGAGGGACGCCGGTACCGGGCGCTCGCCCGCACGCCCGCCGAGAACGTCCTGGACGGGCACGACGACCTGGTCGCGGCGCGGGTCACCGCCGGGGACGCCGGCGCGGACATCGCGGCCGCGCTGGCCCGGCTGCCGCGCGGGGAGCGGGACGTCCTGCTCCTGGTGGCGCTGGCCGACCTGTCGTACGAGGAGGTCGGGCAGGCGCTCGGCCTGAAGACCGGCACGGTCGCGTCCCGGCTGCACCGGGCGCGGCGCCGCCTGCGGGAGGCGCTCGGCACGGACCGGACGGCAGCGATCGCGGAGGAGGCGACGGCGTGAACGGGATCGACGAGATGGACGGCGTGCGGCGGGTGCTGGCCGAGCCCCCGGAACCCGCGCCGGAGGTGGCCGCGAAGGCGTTCGGCCTGCTGGAGCGCGAGATGTCCGGCGGTCGCGCCCGGACGCCGCGGGCGGGACGGCGGCTGCGGTCCGGTGGGCCGCTCGGGCTCGGCGCGGGCCTCGTCGCGGTGGGCGCGGCGGCGGCCGTCGCCGTGGTCGCGGCGGGCCAGGGGGCGCAGGAGCCGCCGAAGGCGCCGCCCGGTGTCGACCTGAACAGGCAGGCGGTGCTCGCGGCGGCGGCGAAGGCCGCGCTGATGCCCGTCGGGAAGTACTGGTACACCGACCAGATCCAGGGCCAGTCCTACATCATGCGGCCGAAGACCGGCGAGTACGCGATCGTCGGCGCGCACAGCGAGACGTTCGAGTGGTCGGGCGTGAGGAGCGGCATGGGCGAGGCGTTCTACGGCCGGGACATCCCGGCGCGTCCGCTGACGCCGAAGGACGCGGCGCTGTGGCGCAAGGCGGGCGCGCCGTCGGCGTTCCGCGTGTGGTCGAACGACCACTACTACACCTACGACCGGCACACCTCGGCGTGGGATGCGGACCGGCCGGACGCGCAGGGCGGCGGCCGGTGGCTCGGCGACCGGGACCCGAACGGCGGGGAGTCCGGCGGCATGACCGTCGAGGACCTGCAGAACCTGCCCACCGACCCCGCGAGCCTGGCCGCGCGTTTCCTGAAGGGGGCCGCCTCCGACCCGAAGCTGGAGAGGATCAGGAAGACCCTGGCGCAGATGCAGCGGCAACCCGTGCCCGCCGATCCCGCCAAGCGGGCCGAGCACGCCGCGGCCATCAAGTCGCTCCAGGACATGCTGAAGAAGGTCGACGAGGGCCGGCGGGAGGACCCGCACGGCTCGCGCGACAAGCTGATGAGGGCCGAGGACCTGATGATGGACCTGCCGCTCCCGCCGGCGGTGCGGGCGGGGCTGATGCGGGCCCTCGCCGCGCAGCCCGGGGTGCGGGCGATCGGAGCGGTGACGGACGAGCTCGGCCGCAAGGGCATCGCGCTGGCGGCCGCCGACACGACCGTCCACGTCACCGGCGAGTACGGCACCCCGGCCGCCGAGCAGGGGACCTACACCTCCCACGAGGAGATCATGTTCGATCCGGCGACCGGCCAGCTGCTCGGTAGCCGTGACGTGCTGACCAGGCCGGGCGGCGCCTACCGGTCGCAGCCGCCCGGCTTCGTGATCAACTACTGGCTGGTGCGGTCCTCCGGCTGGACGGACGCCAAGCCGAAGCCGCCCGCGAAGCTCCCCTTCTGATCCGCCCCGCGCGTTGACCGCGGCGAGCCGTCCTGGCGGCGTCCAGGGCGGCTCGCCGCACGTCAGCGGGGGCGGCGGCCCTCGATGCCGTCGAGGACGCAGGACAGCCCGTAGTCGAAGCGCTGCTCCACCACGTCGGCGGTCTCGCGGGTCCAGACCTCGCGGATGTGCGCGGTGAGCCGCGGGTGGCGCTCGGCGATCTCGGCGAGGTAGGGGCCGAGCGTCCGCATCCAGTCCTCGCCGGTCGCGGTGCCGTGGGCGCCCTGCCAGCTCGCCTCGCTGCCCGCCGCGCCGATGACGTAGTCGGCGATCAGCGACATCGCGTTGTCCAGGTCCAGGCCGGTGAGGCCGGCCCCGTCGAAGGCGCCGATCACCTCGTCGAGGACGCGGGTGGCGTTCGGCCCGATCATCGGCCGGGCGCCGAACAGCGGGACCGTCCAGGGATGCCGGTGGATCATCGCGCGCAGGTCCCGGGCGTAGCCGGCGACGGCGGCGCGCCAGCCGCCGGCGTCCGGGCCGGGGACGCGGACCTCGCCCATCACCCGGTCGAGGGCGAGCTCCAGCAGCTCGTCCTTGTTCGCGACGTGCCAGTAGACGGACGTCGCGCCGGAGCTCAGCCGGGTGCCGAGGCGCCGCATGCTGAGCCCGTCGAGGCCCTCGGCGTCGAGCAGCTCCAGCGCGGCGTCCACGATCTGGTCGCGGGTGAGCGTGGGCTGCTCGCGCTTGGCGCGCCGGGGGCGCACCCACACCGACTCCGGCGGCTTCCCGCCGTCCGCCCTGCCCGCCTTGGCCGCCATCGGTCCCTCCCCGGCTCGGTCCGTCTCGTACAGAGTACCGGGACTTGAACAGTGTGCGAGTTGCGTCGTACGGTGTGCGAGTCAGCTCGAACACTGTACGAGGAGTCCCCCGTGAACACAGCCGCCCCCGCGCCGCACCCCCGGCGCCGGCAGATCCTCGGCGTCCTCTGCCTGAGCCTGCTGGCCGTCACCGTCGACAACACGATCCTCAACGTGGCGATCCCGTCGCTGCTGAAGGACCTGCACGCGACCATGTCCGACGTCCAGTGGACGATCGACGCCTACTCGCTCGTCTTCGCCGGCCTGCTGCTCACCGCCGGCGCCCTCGGCGACCGCTTCGGCCGCCGCCGCGCGATGCTGGCCGGGTTCGCGCTGTTCGGCGGCGGCTCGCTGCTCGGCGCGTTCGCCGCGAACCCCGGCGAGCTGATCGCCATGCGCGCGGTCATGGGCCTCGGCGGCGCGTTCCTGATGCCCGGCACCCTGTCGGTCATGGCTCAGGTGTTCGGCCCGGACGAGCGCGCGAAGGCGTTCGCGATCTGGGGCGCCACCTCGATGATCGGCGTCGCGGGCGGGCCGGCCCTCGGCGGAGTGCTGCTGGAGCACTTCTGGTGGGGCTCGGTGTTCCTGGTGAACGTCCCCATCACCGTCGTCGCCGTCGTCGGCCTGCTCGTCCTCGTCCCCGAGTCGCGCGGCCCGCGCCGCCGCCCCGACGTCCTCGGCTCCGTGCTCTCCACCGTCGGCATGGCCTCGCTCGTGTGGGCGATCATCTCCGCCCCCGACCACGGCTGGACCGGCGCCCGCACCCTCGCCGGCCTCGCGGTCGGCGCCGCCGCCCTCACCGCGTTCGCCGCCTGGCAGCGCCGCGACCCCGAGCCGATGCTCGACCTCGCCCTGCTGCGGCAGCGCGCGTTCGCGGGCTCCGCCGCCGTCATCGCGGTCCTCGGCTTCGTCCTCGCCGGGACGCTGTTCGCGCTCACCCAGACGCTCCAGCTCGTCCTCGGCTACGGCCCGCTCAAGGCCGGGCTCGCGCTGCTGCCCTGCGCCGTCGCCGCGGCGGCCGGCAACGGCCTCGGCGCCGCCCTCGAAGCCCGGCTCGGCGGGCGGCGCGCCCTCGTCGCGGGCCTGCTCGTCATCGCCGCCGGGTTCGGCGCCCTCGCGATGGAAGGCCCCGGTGACGGCCTCGCCCCGATCATGACCGGGCTCGTCGTCGTCGGGTTCGGCATGGGCCTCGGCTCGCCGCCCGCCTACGACCTGCTGATGGCGGCCGTCCCCGTCGAGGAGGCCGGCGTCGGGTCCGCTGTGAACGACGCGGGCCAGGAACTGGGCAACGCGCTCGGCGTCGCCGTCCTCGGCAGCGTGATCTCCGCCGTGTACGCCCGCGCCCTGCCGCACGGCGCGCCCGCCGCCGCGAAGCACTCGCTCGGCGAGGCCCTCGCGATCGGCGACCCGGCGCTCGCGCAGCAGGCCCGCGACGCGTTCGTCCACGCGGTGTCCGTCGGCTCCCTCGCGGGTTGCGGCGCCACCCTCGCCACCGCCCTGTTCGCCGCGGTCGTCCTGCGCGGCGTGCCCCGCCCCGTCTCCACGCCGGCCGGCGTGGAGAAGGTCGCCGATCCCGCGTGAAAGCGATCCGGGGGGCGAGCGGAGTAGAAGTGACGACCATCCCCCCCGGAGGTGCCTGATGCCGGACCCCATGGAAGGGGCGGCCGAGTGACCGCCCCACCCGACACGGCCCCGACGGACGCGGAGCTGCTCGCCGCGTCCGTCCGCGACGGCGACCGCTTCACCGCCGTCTACGACCGGTACTACACCGACGTCCACCGCTACGTCGCCGGACGCCTTGGCCCGCAGGCGGCCGACGACGTCGTGGCCGAGACCTTCCTCGCCGCGTTCCGCCGCCGCGCCGCCTTCGACCCGTCCCGCGGGGCCGTCCGGCCCTGGCTGTTCGGCATCGCGACGAACCTCATCGCCCAGCACCGCCGGACCGAGACCCGCCGCTACCGCGCGCTCGCGCAGGTCGGCGTGGACCGCCACCCCGGCGGCCACGACGACCGGGTCGCGGCCTCGGTGTCCGCCGAACGGCTCCAGCCGTCGCTGGCCCGCGCGCTCGCCGCGCTGTCCCGCAAGGACCGCGACGTCGTGCTGCTCAAGGCGCTCGCCCAGCTCTCCCACGAGGAGATCGCCGACGTGCTGGGCATCCCGTACGGCACCGTCGGCTCCCGCCTGAACCGGGCGCGCAGGAAGCTGCGCGCCGCCCTGCCCGCGCACACGGAAGGACCGTGACCATGGACGAACTCCAGATGATCGCCACGATGCTGGACGAGCCGCCCACCCAGGACGGCGAGAACGCCGTCCGCCACCGCCTCCTCAACGGGATGCGCGAGCCGGAGCGCGCCGAGCGGCGGGCGTGGCGCCGTCCCGCCCTGTGGAGCGGCTTCGGCCTGGCCGCCACCGCCGCCGCCGTCACGGGCGCGGTCGTGCTCTCGTCCGGCACCACCCCGCGCGCGCCCGACCCCGGCCACGGTCCCGGCTCCGTCCCCGCGCAGCCGATGTCGGCGAAGACCGTGCTGCTCACCGCCGCCGAGCACGCCGCCGCCGCACCGGCATCCGGCAAGTACTGGCACGTCCTGAGGGTGCAGTCGAGCGCCTACTACAGCGACCGCGGAAAGTACTGGATGCTCGGGCGGCAGCTGATCGCGCAGTGGAGCCGCCCGGACGGCCGGTCCTGGAGCGGCTTCCGGACGCTCGGCGCCGTGCCCATGACCGCCAAGGACGCGCCCGCCTTCCGCCGGGACGGCTCGCCCGACCCGAACCCTGTCGCCCCCAGGCTCGACAAGGACACCGGGACGAAGACGTTCCTGGTCTGCGACACGGGCATGACGTTCAAGCAGGTCCAGGCGCTGCCCACCGACCCCGGCGAGCTGAGGGCCGCGCTCAAGCGGGCGATTCCCCGCGCCCACGCCACCGCCGGGCGCACCGCGGACGAGGTCGTGAAGAACTGCGTGACCGACCTGCTCAGCTTCGTCCCCGCGCCGCCGAAGGTGCGCGCCGCCGCCTACCGGATGCTCGCCGCGATGCCCGGGGTCACCGCCATCGGCAAGGTCACCGACGAGCGCGGCCGCCAGGGGGTCGGGCTCCACGTGCGGGTCATGCGCGACGTCGCCGACACCGTGATCATCGACCCGGGCTCCTCGCTCGTGCTGAGCACGTCGCGCACCGTGCCCGACGTGCCCGGCAAGGTCGACAAGGAGCTGTACGTGCAGGTCGGCTGGACCGACACGCCCCCGGCCGTCCCCACCCTCCCCTGACCCGGCGCGGCCGATCCGCGGCGAGCCGCCGTCACGGACACCGACGTGACGGCGACTCGGCGCGGATCAGCCCAGCAGGTCGGACGGGCCGGTGCCGGTCTCGGTGAGGGGCAGGCCGAGCGCCGCCCGTTCGGCCAGCCAGCCGGACGGCCGGTAGCGGGGATCGCCGGTCGCCTCGTGCATCTGGCGGAGGACGTCGAGCACGCGGTCCGCGCCCACATGGTCGCCCCACTCCAGCGGCCCGCGCGGGTAGCCGAGGCCGAGCCGGACGGCGGTGTCGATGTCCTCCGGGCGGGCCAGCCGCTGCTCGGCGATGCCGCAGCCCACGTTCACCACCGAGGCCAGCAGCCGCGGGGCGACCGCCACCGGCGCGTCCCGCACGACGGTCACCGGCCGTCCCGTGGCGAGCAGGGCGGCGAGCGCGGCGCGGCCCGCGTCCGGGTCGAGGGCGGGCTGCACGGTGAGGGTGAGGCGGCCGAAGAACCCGAAGAACCCGTCCAGGCCGAGGGTCCGCTCGCCCGGCAGGCCGTTGGCGACCTGGTCGGCGACGCTCATGTCCGTGGTGGCGTCGACCAGCACGACGGCTCGCGCGGACGGCTCCTCGCCCGCCTCGACCTCCACCCCGGCCTCCGACAGCAGCATGCCCAGCGTCTCCCGGTGCTCCGGCTCCTGGAACCAGACCGGCCGCGGATCGGTGGCCGGGGCGGCGGCCTCGGGCGGCTCCTGCTTGGCGCCGTCCACGTACCGGTAGAAGCCCTCGCCCGACTTGCGGCCGAGGAGCCCGGCCTCCATCCGCGCGCGGCCGATGCGGGACGGCCGGTACCGCGGCTCGGTGTAGAAGCCCGTCCAGATCGACTCCATCACCGGGTGCGAGACGTCCATCCCGGTGAGGTCGAGCAGCTCGCACGGGCCCATCTTCAGGCCGAGGACGTCGCGGGCGATGCGGTCGATGTCGGCCGGTTCCGCGACGCCTTCGGACAGGATCTGCAGCGCCTCCGTCACCAGGCCGCGCCCGGCGTGGTTGACGAGGAAGCCCGGCGCGTCCGGGGCGGTGACCGGTTCGTGGCCGAACCGCCGGACGAGGGCGGACAGCGCGTCCGGGATCCAGGCGGCGGTCCGCGCGCCCGGGACCACCTCGACCAGCCGCATCAGCGGGACCGGGTTGAAGAAGTGCAGCCCCGCGAGCCGCGACGGGTCCCGCAGCGCCGCGCCGATCGCCGTCACCGGCAGCGAGCTGGTGTTCGTCGCGAACAGGACCCGCTCGCCGGCGGCGCTCTCCAGTGCCGCGAACAGCTCCCGCTTGGTGTCCAGGTCCTCCCGGACGGCCTCGATGACCAGGTCGCAGTCCTGCAGCGGGGTCAGCGGCTCGCCGACCGGCTTCAGCCGCGCCTTCGCCGCCGCCGCGTCGTCCGCCGCCATCCGGCCCTTCGCGACCAGCTTGTCGAACATCGCGCCCACGTGCTCGACGGCGCTCTTCACGGCTTCGAACCGGATGTCCGCCAGCTCCACGGTCAGCCCACCGGCCGCCGCGAGCTGCGCGATCCCGCGCCCCATCGCGCCCGTTCCGATGACCCGGACCGTCGCCGCCCGCTCCGCCCAGTCCTGCCCGGCCTGCTCCATCGCGCCTCCTCGCTCGCCTGCCCTGCATTCAACCCGCTACCGGGCGCGGGCCCGGACGCGGGGCGCGGTCTTCGGGGTCATAACCTGCGGAGTGCCCGCCGTTCCCGGATTGAGGAGAACCTGCCATGCGCACCGCGGTGATCTGCGAGCCGCTGCGGACCCCGATCGGCCGCTTCGGCGGGGTGTTCAAGACGGTGCAGCCCGTCGACCTGGCGTCCACGGTGATCCGCGCCCTGGTCGAGCGCACCGGCGTGCCCGGCGACGCGGTCGACGAGGTGTTCCTCGGCCAGTGCTACCCGAGCGCCGACGCCCCCGCCATCGGACGCGTCGCCGCCCTCGACGCGGGCCTGCCCATCGAGGTCGGCGGCCTCCAGGTCGACCGGCGCTGCGGGTCGGGCCTCCAGGCCGTCCTGAACGCCGCGATGCAGATCCAGACCGGCGTCAGCGACCTCATCATCGCGGGCGGCACCGAGTCGATGAGCAATGCGCCGTTCTACACGACGTCCGCCCGCTGGGGCCTGCGCGGGCCGTCCCTCGAACTGCACGACACGCTCGCGCGGGGCCGCGCCACGGCGGGCGGCGTCAATTACCCGGTGCCCGGCGGCATGCTGGAGACGGCGGAGAACCTGCGCCGCGAGTACGGCATCGGCCGCGAGGAGCAGGACGAGCTGTCGGTCCGCTCGCACCAGCGCGCCGTGGAGGCGCAGCGGTCCGGGCGCTTCGCGGACGAGATCGTCCCCGTCACCGTCCCGTCCCGCAAGGGCGACACCGTCGTGGACACCGACGAGCACCCGCGCCCCGACACGTCGATGGAGACCCTCGGCAGGCTGCGTCCCGTCCTCGCCAAGAGCGACGACCAGGCCACCGTCACCGCGGGCAACTCCAGCGGCCAGAACGACGCCGCCGCGGCGTGCATCGTCACGACGCCGGAGCGCGCCGCCGAGCTCGGGCTGCGTCCCCTCGTCCGGCTGGTCTCGTGGGCGCGCGCGGGCGTCCCCCCGCGCACCATGGGCATCGGGCCCGTCCCGTCGACCGCCAAGGCCCTCGCCGCCGCCGGCCTCACCCTCGCCGACATCGACCTGATCGAGCTGAACGAGGCGTTCGCCGCGCAGGTCCTCGCCGTCACCCGCGAGTGGAAGGTCAAGGACGCCGACTGGGACCGCATCAACGTCAACGGCTCCGGCATCTCCCTCGGCCACCCCGTCGGCGCCACCGGCACCCGCATCCTCGCCACCCTCGCCCGCGAGATGCACCGCCGCGAGGCCCGCTACGGCCTCGAGACGATGTGCATCGGCGGCGGCCAGGGCCTCACCGCCGTCTTCGAGCGCGTCTAACCGGGGTCCGCGCCGTCCCGCAGGCCCGGCAGGCCCGCCTCGTACGCGAGCAGCGCGGCCTGGACGCGGTTCTCCAGGCCGAGGCGCGCGAGGATCCGGTTGACGCGGCTCTTCACGTTCGCCTCGCTCAACCCGAGGACCTCGGCGATCCGCGCGTTCGGCAGCCCGCGCGCGACGAGGAGCAGCACCTCGCGCTCGCGCCCGGTGAGCCCGTCCAGGCGTCCCGGCGCCGCCGGTGCGGGCGGCGCCGGGTCCGGGGGCGCCGCCGCGAACGCCGTGACGAGCCGCCGCGTCACGCTCGGCGCCAGCATCGCCTCCCCGGCCGCGACGACCCGGATCGCGTGTTCGAGCTGGTCGATCGGGCTGTTCTTCAGCAGGAACCCGCTCGCTCCGGCGCGCAGCGCCGCGTACACGTACTCGTCGAGGTCGAAGGTGGTGAGGACGAGGACGCGCGGCCGCGCGTCGCCCTCCCACGGGCCCGTCATGATCCGCCGGGTCGCCTCGACCCCGGACACGCCCGGCATGCGGACGTCCATGACCACCACGTCCGGCCGCAGCCGGGCCGCCTCGGCGACGGCCTCGGCGCCGTCCGCCGCCTCGCCGACGACGGCCAGCCCGTCCCGCCGGTCGATCACGACCCGCAGCGCCGCCCGCACCATCTCCTGGTCGTCGGCGAGCAGTACCCGCACGGTCATCGGACGCCCTCCACCGGCAGCTCGGCGCGGACCAGCCAGCCGCCTTCCGGGCACGGGCCGGTGCGCAGCGTCCCGTCGAACGCGGCGACGCGCTCGCGCAGGCCGACCAGCCCCCGCCCGGACCCCGGCACGGGCGCGCGGCCGGGGACGGCGGGGCCGTTGCCGACCTCGACGACCAGCGCGGCGCCCGCCGTCCGCAGCGCCACCCGCACGTCGGTCGGCCCGGCGTGCTTGAGGACGTTCGTCAGCGCCTCCTGCACGATCCGGTACGCCGAGACCTGCACGGCCTGCGGCAGCGCGGCCGTCCCGGCGTCCACGTCCGCCCGCACCCGGCAGCCCGCGCCCTCGGCGGCCTCGACCAGGCGGCCGAGGCCGCGCAGCGACGGCTCGGCGCCGCCGTCGTCCCGGCCGGCGTCGAGCAGGCCGAGGATGCGGCGCATCTCGATCAGCGCCGTGTCCGCCGTCTCGGCGATGCGCGCCACCCCGGCGCGGCCGAGCGCGGGGTCGTCCCGGACGACGTCCTCGGTGGAGCGCGCCTGCACGGCGATGGCGCTGACGTGGTGCGCGACGACGTCGTGCAGGTCGCGCGCGATCCGGGCGCGCTCGGCGGCGACGGCCTGCCGCGCGTTGCGCTCGCGCTCGGCGCGCAGCCGCGCGTTGAGGTCGCGGAGCTCGCGGGCGTCGGCGTCGATGCGCCGCCGCGCGTGCCCGAGCAACCACGCGACGCCGAGGAACACCGCGAACGTGGTCGCGGTGATCGGTTCGAGCGAGTCGGGGCGCGGCGCGGGGGACCGGCCGAGCGCCAGGTCCACCGCGACGGCCCCGGCCAGCGCCCCGGCGGACGCGGCGAGGCTCGCGGCGGCGGGGGCGTACCGGGCCGCCGCGTAGACCCCGAAGATCAGGAAGTACGGCCCGGGCGTCTTGCCCGGAACCGGATCGGCCGCTTCGAACGCGATGAACGCGACGGTCATCGCCGCCAGCACCGCCAGAGGCCGGCGGCGCCGCCACAGCAGCGGGACGGTCTGCACCCCCCACAGCGCCAGTGCCGCAGGGCCGGGCGCGGGGTCGCGGGCGGCCAGCGTCACGACGTCGAACACGGTGAGGCCGCCGCCGAGCACCGCGTCGAACAGCCATGGCCTGCCCTCCGTCCAGGCGCGGGCGCCCCGCAGCACGGACGTGACGGCGACGGTCTCCACAGCAGGTGAGGCTAGTCAACGGCTCCCTTCCCGGACATCGCCCGGAAGGCGCGCATCCAAAGTTGCGCGAGCGCGGAGAATTCGGCCGCGCGGGCGACGCCCCGCATATAGGTGCTCACTTAGCGTCCCAACGCATGGGCATTCCTCTCCTCGAAAACACGACGTCTCCGGCCGGGGCACGCCCCGCCGAGCGCGCGCGCCGGCGCCGGTACGCGCTGCTCGCGGCCGGGACGGCCGCCATGATGTTCGCGGTCGGCGGGCGCTGGGACGTCCCGCTCGCGGCGTGGCTCTTCCCCGTCCTGCTGCTGCGCTTCACCCGCACCACCGGCCCGTGGGCGGGCACCGCCTGGACGTGGGCGGCCCACCTCGCAGCCGCCGCGTTCTGGGTCTACGAGTCGGCCATGGGGTCCGGCCCGGTCGTCCTCGCCGGTGCCGCTGCGCTCAGCGCGGTCCAGACCGTGCCGTTCCTCCTCGACCGCCTGCTGGCCCCAAGGCTCGGCCGCTGGACGGGCATGCTCGTCTTCCCCGCCGCCGTCGCCGCGACCGAGTTCCTCATCACGCTGCTGTCGCCGTTCGGGACCGCCTACGGCTCCCTCGCGGTCACCCAGCACGGCGATCTGCCGCTGCTCCAGGTCACGTCCGTCACCGGCGGCTACGGCATCGGCTTCCTCATCGCCTGGTCCGCCGCCGCCGTCAACGGGTTCTGGCAGGAGCCGTCGCGCCCGGCGGCCCGTCCCGCCGCCGCCTGCGCGGCCGTGCTCGCGGCGGTCGCCCTCGCAGGCGGCGCGCGGCTCGCGCTGCTCCCTCACGACGGAAGGACCGTGCGGATCGCCGGGGTGAGCCCGGCCAGGACCGTGGTCGCCGCCGAGCACGCCGCGCTCGCCCGGATCCCCGGGGGACGGCAGGGGATCGCCGCCGCGCCGCCCGCCGCCGTCGACCCCGCCACCACCGCCGCGCAGGACGACCTACTCGCCTCGACCCGCCGCGAGGCCGCCGCCGGAGCGAAGATCGTCGTCTGGCCCGAGAACGCGGTCCCCGTGCAGGCCGCCCGCGAACCGGCGGTCATCGCCGCCGCCCGCGCCGAGGCCCGCCGCTCCCGCGTCTACCTCGACATCGGCATCGCCGTCTACGACACCGCGGGCCCCGCCTTCGGACGCGACGAGACCGTCCTCCTCGGCCCCGACGGCGCCGTGCTGTGGACGTACCAGAAGGCCCACCCCATCCCCGGCTCCGAGACCTACAAGCCGGGGGACGGCCGCGTCCCCGTCGTCTCCACCCCGTACGGCAGGATCGCCAACGTCATCTGCTACGACGCCGACTTCCCGGCGATGATGCGCGTCCGCGCCGACATCATGCTCGTCCCGGCCCACGACTGGCGCGAGTACGGGCGCCCCCACACCGACAAGGCGGGCCTGCGCGCCGTCGAGGGCGGCTACGCGCTGGTGCGCCAGGACGCCGAAGGGCTCTCCGCCGCGTTCGACGCCCGCGGCCGCGTCCTCGCCACCGCCGACTCCTTCGGCTCCGGCCGGCAGACGCTCGTCGCCGACGTCCCCGTCCGCGGCGCCACCACGCCCTACGACCGGATCGGCGACCTGTTCGCCTGGCTCTGCGTCGCCGCGGTCCCCCTCCTCGCGGCCCTCGCCGCCGCCAGAAGCCGCCGCGCGTGACGTCCGCTCTGATCGTCGGCGGGTTAGCGTGGCGTATGGGCAACGACGCGGACGCCACCGTGCAAGAGCAGATCGCCTACTACCGAGCCCGCGCGGGCGAGTACGACCGGGTCTATGACGAGCGCGACGACCTGCGCGCCCTCACCTCGATCGTCGACGACCTGCCGATCACCGGGGACGTCCTGGAACTCGCCTGCGGCACCGGCCAGTGGACGGGCCGCCTCGCCGCCCGCGCCCGCTCGGTGACGGCCGTCGACGCCTCCCCGGAGGCCCTGGACATCGCCCGGGAACGCGTGGCGCCCGAGACCGTCGAGTTCGTGTGCGCCGACCTGTTCGCATGGCGCCCGACCCGCCGCTACGACACCGTCTTCTTCGCCTTCTGGCTCTCCCACGTGCCGCCGGACCGCCTGCCCGGCTTCTGGCAGACCGTCGCCGACGCCCTCGCCCCGGGCGGCACCGCGGTGTTCGTCGACAACGGGCCGGGGGAGGCGGCGGCCGAGGACGTGCTCGCCGAGCAGGCCGTGCCCTCGGTGCGCCGCCGCCTCGACGACGGCAGCGAGTACCGCGTCGTCAAGGTCTTCCACGACCCGCAGCGGCTCGCCCGCGACCTCGCGTCCTGGGGCTGGACGGCGACCATCCGCCCGGCCGGCACCGCCTTCCTCACCGGAACCGCCACCCGCGCCGCGGGCTGACCCGCGGTCAGAACATCGCCCGGTGCCGTCCCCGGTACCGGGGCCGCCGCTGCTCCATCGCGAACGCCGTCACGGACGCCGCCAGCACCGCCACGACGCACATGGCCGACGCCCACACCGCGATCACCGCGCCACCCCCGGCGCGCCGTCGAGCAGGTCCCGGATCGCCATCACCGCGTCCACCACCCGTTCCGCCTCCGCGATCGGATGCCGCCACGACGTGAAGAACCACGCCCGCCCGCCGTCCTCCTCCCGCGCCCGGACGCTGATCACATCGGACGGATGCGCCCCGCAGCACCCCGCCACCGCCGGGTTGACGACGCGCAGCCCGTCCTCGGTCATGGACGCGTGCAGCTCGTACGCGCGCAGAACCACGCCCAGCGCCTCAAGCCGCGCTCTACTCTCAGGGGTCATGGAATGGACCTCCACCAAGGTCGGTTCCTAGGCCCCGGCGCGGTGGTGACGCACCGCGCCGGGGTCGCTTCTTTTAGGGACGCTACACCCAGTGACACTCAGTGTCCCCTGGTGATTCTGAATGTCCCCATATGTCCAAGCGTGCCTCCAGGGCACCTAGTGTGACCATGTGAGTATCGATCTCGACGGCATGGAGCCCCTGTACCTCCAGGTGGCGGGTGTTCTCACAGCGCGCATCGTGGACGGCGCCTACCCTGTGGGCCGCCGCATCCCCGCGGTGCGGGCCATCGCGGACGAGTTCAAGGTGTCCGTCAATACCGCGGAGGCGGCGACGAGGGTGCTCCGTGACCGGGGCCTCATCCGGGGTGTTCACGGGCGGGGGACGTTCGTGATCGCCAAGCCGTCGGAGGTCGAGGAGAAGGACGGCTGACCGTCCGAGGGCGGCGATGAGTTCTCGGCGCCTTCGGGGTCCCAACTCCAGGAGCTCATACCTGAGAGGCGGGGCCATGACGGGTTCATCCGGGCGGGGCAAGGTGCTGTGGCACCTCACCATGTCGCTGGACGGCTTCATCGCCGGCCCGGGACATGCGATGGACTGGATGTCCGGTCTGTCGTTCACGCCGGGGATCGTCGAGGAGATGGTCGCGACCACCGGCGCCATCCTGGCCGGGCGGCGCGGCTTCGACGCGGGCTACGACGCCGAGGGCGGGGAGAACCGCAGGCCGTACGGCGGGAAGTGGGACGGGCCGATCTTCGTGCTGACCCATCATCCGCAGGACGCCCCGCCCGCCTCCGGCTTCACCTTCCTGGACTGTGATGTCGCGGAGGCCGTCGAGACGGGCCTCGACGCGGCGGGCGGCAAGAACCTGGAGGTGTTCGGCGCCGACGTCGCGCGGCAGTGCGTCGAGCGCGGGCTGATCGACGAGTTCTCCGTGCACCTCGCGCCGGTGATGCTCGGCGACGGCGTCCGGCTCTTCGACGCGCCGGGTGTCGGCCCCGTCCGGTGGGAGCTGATGCGGGACGGGAACGCCCCCGAGGTCGTCGACCTGCGCTACCGCCCGCGGCGCTAGCGGGCCGGGCGGTCGAGGACGAGGTCGGCGGCGCGGGCGAGGACCTCGGCGCGGGTGCGGCCCTCGTGGCCGGCGGCGAGGAAGTGGTGCCCGATCGCGACGCAGAAGGCGATCAGGCTGCGGGCCTCGACCTCGTCGGGGTCGTCGCAGAACGTGCCGATCGTCTCGCGGAGCAGGGCCATGCGCCGGTCGTCGACCCGCCGCAGGCGCTCGGCGACCGCCGCGTCCCGGCGGGCCCAGTCGCGGACGGCGAGGTCGAGCGGGAGCAGCCGGTCGGAGGAGAAGGTGAGCGTGCCCGCGCGCACGGCCCGGGTCCGCGCGTCGCCGCCCTCGCTCTCGACGCGGTCGATGACGTCGTCGGTGCTCTCGCGCTCCCAGGCGTCCAGCATCGCCTCCAGGAGGGCGCCGCGGTCGGCGAAGTACCCGTAGAAGCCGCCCTTGGTGACGCCGAGCCGCTTGGCGAGCGCCTCGATCCGGACGGCGTCGGGCCCGCCCTCGGCCAGCATCCGCAGGCCCTCCTCGACCCACCGGCCGCGCGGCGTGCGGGTCGCGCCCGCCATGTGCCCCACCTCACTTCCGTCCCCATCTATACGCATCCGTATAACTGGGGTTAGCCTGAGTGTTGTACGCAACCGTATACCTGGCGGAGGCGGTGGCCATGCGGCTTCCCGACAGCGCGCACACCGACCGGCCGTGGCGGATCCACGAGATCGCGCGGGACTTCGAGCTGGAGGACGTGTGGTCCGTCCGCGCCCCCGGCGCCGGGCCCGACGACTTCCCGGTGATGCTGGAGGCGATCCGGTCGTCCGGCGGCCTCGCCCGGCAGGCCGCTCCGGTGAAGCTCCTGTTCGCGGTCCGCTGGGGGCTCGGCGCGCTGCTCGGCTGGGACCGGCCGAGGACCGGTCTCGGCTCCCGGGTCCGGCCACTGCGCGACCGCCTGCCGAGCGACCTGCGCGACACCGTGGACGACTCGGCGCCGGTCGGCTCCCCGTTCACCCCCGTCTACCGGCTCCCGGACGAGGACGTCCGCGAGATCGCGAACGGCACCGTCCACGGCCTCATGCACCTGGGCTGGGCGCCCGCACCGGCGGCGGACGGCGGCTACGAACTGCGGATGGCGGTGCTGGTCCGGCCGAACGGCCTGGTCGGACGCCTCTACATGGCCGTCATCACGCCGTTCCGCTACCTGATCGTCTACCCGATGCTGACCCGCCAGTGGGAGCGGGCCTGGCGCGAGCGCGGCGCCCGCGCCGCGACCGGGTCCTGATCAGCGGCGCCGCACCCGCCGGACGAGGTCGGCGGCGGCCTCGGGCCACCGCGGATGGTCGAAGGCGAACCCCGCGTCGAGCAGGCGGCCCGGGACGACGCGGCGGCTCTTGAGCAGCAGCTCGGTGTCCGAGCGGAGGGCGAGCGCGCCGATCTCGGCCATCCATGCCGTGGCGGGCAGGCCCACCGGCATGCCCCAGGCCTTGCGGAGCGCGCGCATGAACGCGCGCTGCGGCAGGGGACCGGGCGAGGCGAGGTTCACCGGCCCGTCGAGGTCGTCCCGGCCGATCAGGAACTCGACCGCGCGGACGAAGTCGTCCTCGTGGATCCACGACACGTACTGCACGCCGCCCGCGACCGGCCCGCCGAGGCCGAGCCGCGCCATCCGCAGCAGCACGTCGAAGACGCCGCCGCGATCGGGACTCATCACCATCGCGGCGCGCAGCGCGACCTTGCGGGTGGAGGGGGTGTCGGCCTCCGCCTGCGCCCGCTCCCACTCCTCGGCGATCCTGACGCTGTACGACCAGTAGCGCGGCACGCCGGGCTCGCCGCCGCCGATGACGCCGGTCGCCTCGTCGTTGGACGCGTCGAAGCGGTGGGCGTAGACGGTGGCGGTGCTCATCTGGAGCCAGACCCGGGGAGGCCGCGCGGCGGCGGCGACGGCCTCGCCCACGACCCGCGCCGACTCGACCCGGGAGTCCATCATCTCCCGCAGGTTGGCCGGGGTGTAGCGGCAGCTCACGCTGCGCCCGGCGAGGTTGATCACGGCGTCGGCGCCGTCGATCGCCGCCGCCCACGGGCCGAGGGTCCGGCCGTCCCAGGGCAGCTCGCGCTCGCGCGCCGGCCGCCTCGTCAGGATCACGACCTCGTGGCCCGCGGCGGTGAGCGCGCGGTCCAGGACCGTGCCCACCTGCCCGGTGCCGCCGGGGATCACCAGCTTCATCGCGTCCACCTCCCGGTGTCCCCGGAAGCGTAACGCAGATTTTTGAACGTGTTTAAAAACGAGACGGCCGTCACGGTGCCGCCGGCGGGTCGGCCCGTGGCCGTGCCGGTGACGGGAGTTCCGGATCAGGCCGGGTGCAGGGTGGCGCCGCTCCGCTGGACGGCGTCGGCGAGCACGGCCTCCGCGGTGCGCCGCCCGGACACCAGGGCGCCCTGGATGGAGCCGGTGTCGCGGTGGTCCCCGCAGACGTACCGCCCGGCGCCCAGCCGCACCGGGCGGCGCATCCGCAGCGGCGGCGGCATCGCGGGCAGCGCGGCCTCGATCGGGTACTCGGCCACGAGCCGCCAGCCGGACGTGCCGCCGTAGATCTCGCCGAGCCGGTCCAGCACGCGCGCCTCGTCCGCCCCGGTACCGAGCACGGACGTCGAGACGAGCGCGCGGCCGCCGGACGAGTACTCCGGAGCCGCGTCGGTGAGGACCAGCGTGTCGGTGACGACGCCGTCGGCGTCGACGATCTGGACCGGCTCGCCCAGCGGCGAGGCCGGGGCCGAATGGTAGAAGGTCGTGACGGCGCGCATCGCCGGCGCCTCGATCTCGGGCAGCAGCGCGGCCGCCCGGCGCGGGTCGGTGGCGACGACCACGGCGCTCGCCCGCACGGTGCCGCCGTCCTCGGTCCGCACGCCGCCGTCGACGATCTCCCGCACGGGGGTGTTCAGGGAGATCGTCCCGGCCGGCAGCCGCGCGGCGAGCTGCTCGGGGATGCGCCCCATGCCGAGCGCCGGGACGGCGATGGTGCCGCGCGCGAACGACCGCCAGACCAGGTGGAAGAACCGGCTGGAGGTCTCCAGCTCGCGCTCCAGCAGGACGCCCGCCAGGAAGGGGCGCATCAGCCCGTCGATCATCACGTCCGACATGCCCCGGACGCGGAGCTCGTCGCGGGTGCGGCGGTCCGGGCCGTCGCGCAGCCAGGAGCCGGACGCGGCGAGGTCGCGGGCGGTCATCGCCGCCAGCGCCGCCTTGTCGGCGGGCGTCCCGACGGCGGCGAACACGCCGCTCAACGCGTGCTCCGGGTGCCGCCAGGGCAGCATCACGCGCTCCCGGCGCCCCTCGTGGAAGACCAGCAGCCCCGACGCGAACGGCCGCAGGTCGAGGGCCCTGAAATCGAGCAGGCGCCTCGCCTCCGGATAGGCGGTGTTGAACACCTGGAACCCGCGGTCGAGGCGGAAGCCGTCCACGAGGTCGGTGCGGACCCTGCCGCCGACCCCGTCCGACGCCTCCAGCACCCGGACGGGCACCCCGCGCTCGTGCAGCCGCACCGCGCAGGCCAGCCCGGCCAGTCCCGCTCCGACAACGACGACGTCCTCGGCCATCATGCGCCCCCCTCGGCCGGCCGGCGCCGGCCCCTCCGGTCGCTCGCCCGGTCGTCATGCCCGCCGATGCCCTGGTCATCCACGGTCACCGGCGGGCCCGGCCGGGAGCACGCCATGGGGTACCGGCGTGGCTAGGGCGTCCAGGACGGGTCGCGGCCGGTGAGGGCGATCAGCCGGTCGAGAGGAGAGGCGCCGTCCGGGACGGGGACGGGCGCCTCGAACAGCCCCGGCGCGCCCTTGCCGCCGCTCTGCTCGACGGCCTGCCCGACGAACACGAGGCACTCCTCCACCTCGTCGTCGCCGCACACGTAGGGCTGCCCGCTGGCCGCCGCGATGTCCCAGCCGTGGATGACGAGTTCGTTCAGCGCGACGCGTCCCATGACCTCGGCGGGCATCTGCACGCCGCCCGCCTCCGTCGTGCCCTCCCACGCGGACGGTTCGCGCCAGGCGGCGGCGAGCGCGGCGAGCCGCTCGGGCACGCGCGCGCGCCAGTCGGGCGTCAGGTTGGCGCCGTCCGGGGACGGCGGCTGCGACCCGCCCTCGGGGACGTCCTTGGCGGCGGCCTGCGCGAACGCCAGCGACAGCCCGTCGACGTGGTCGATGAGGGTCGCGAGCGAGGTGTCCGCGCACGGCGTCGGCGCGCCGAGCCGGTCGTCGCGCACGGCGGCGAGCAGGTCCGCCAGCCGGCGGGCGGCGGGCGCGAGGTCGGGGTTCTGGGGCATCGGCCGGTCTCTCCTCCGTCGGTGCGGCCCGTCCGCCGCGTACCGCTGGGCGGGAACGCGCTGGACGGGTCCTCGTCCTGTCCTTTTGACTCGGGAAGCGGCCGATACTCATCGGCGCGCCGGATCCGTAAGGTATGGGACGACGGAACGGCGAGTTCGCGGCCCACCGGTGCGCGGACCGGTCGAGAGGCGTGCTGACCTGCGCGTGTGACCACATAAGCTACTACCGAGTAGTATTCGGGCCCCGGATGAGATGCAGTCTGTCGCGAGCCCTACGCTGACTGCCATCGCCCGTACCCCAGGAGGACGGAACAGTGTTCTGGATCACGTTGGTCATTGGGCTCGCCGGAACGGCGGTCGCTTTGGCGCTCGCCGGCCGGCGGGTGCTGTTCCTGTACAACACGGCCATGGCCGGGCAGCCCGACCCCGAGCGCGTGCTGCAGGTCAAGCGTGACAAGAAGGCCGACATCGAGGGCCAGGTCACCGAGGTCCTGGGACAGCGCAAACTGCTGAAGTGGACGCTGGCCGGCTCCGCGCACGCCGCGGTCATGTGGGCGTTCTTCCTCCTGGCCACCGTCTACCTGGAAGCGGCCGTCGCGCTGCTCGCCGGCCTGGACAAGAAGATCCCGTGGCTCCAGACGTGGGGCCCGATCGGGTTCGTCCAGGACACCATCGCGCTGGCCTGCACCGCGGGCCTGATCGTCTTCACCTCGATCCGGATCAAGAACTCGCCCAAGCGGCTGGAGCGCAAGTCCCGGTTCAAGGGCTCGCACCTGTCCGGCGCCTGGATCACGCTGTTCATGATCTTCAACGTGATCTGGACGATGTTCTTCTACCGGGGCGTCGAGTGGGCCAACGGCAACCTCGACTACGGCAAGGGCGCCTACTTCTCCTACCTGGTCGGGCACCTGTTCGACGGCCTGAGCCACCACACGCTGGACGTCCTGGAGTCCATCGGCCTGCTGCTGCACATCGGCGTCGCGCTGGTGTTCCTGGTGTTCGTGGTGCACTCCAAGCACCTGCACATCTTCCTCGCCCCCCTGAACGTGATGTTCAAGCGCCGCCCCGACGGGCTCGGCGCCGCGCAGCCGATGATGTCCGGCGGCAAGCCGCTGGACTTCGAGGAGGCCGACCCCGACGAGGACGTCTTCGGCCGCGGCAAGATCGAGGACTTCACCTGGAAGGGCTTCCTCGACATGGCGACCTGCACCGAGTGCGGTCGCTGCCAGTCCCAGTGCCCCGCGTGGAACACCGGCAAGCCGCTGTCGCCGAAGATGCTGGTCCTGGAGCTGCGCGACCACGCGCTGGCCAAGGCCCCCTACTTCACCGCCTCCGAGGAGGCGCAGGCCAAGTTCACCGACGAGCAGAAGCTCGCCATGCAGGTCGACAAGGAGCTCGTCGGCGAGGACGGCGTCATCCACCCCGACGTCCTCTGGTCCTGCACCAACTGCGGCGCCTGCGTCGAGCAGTGCCCGGTCGACATCGAGCACATCGACCACATCCTGGACATGCGCCGCTTCCAGGTCATGATCGAGTCCTCGTTCCCGTCCGAGGCCGGCGTCATGCTGAAGAACCTCGAGAACAAGGGCAACCCGTGGGGCATGTCCGAGATGAAGCGCCTCGAGTGGATCGAGGAGCTGGACTTCGAGGTCGAGGTCGTCGACGACAAGGTCGCCGAGGACACCGAGTACCTGTTCTGGGTCGGCTGCGCCGGCGCCCTGGAGGACCGGGCCAAGAAGACCACCAAGGCCGTCGCCGAGCTGCTGCACATCGCGGGCGTCAAGTTCGCCGTGCTCGGCCCGATGGAGGCGTGCACCGGTGACCCGGCCCGCCGCCTGGGCATGGAGTTCGTCTTCCAGATGCTCGGCCAGCAGAACGTCGAGACGCTCAACGACGCGGGCGTGAAGAAGATCGTCGCGACCTGCCCGCACTGCTTCAACACCCTCGCCAACGAGTACCCGCAGATCGGCGGGAACTACGAGGTCGTCCACCACACCCAGCTGCTGGCGCACCTGGTCGAGGAGGGCAGGCTCACCCCGGTCACCCCGATCGAGGAGAAGATCACCTACCACGACCCGTGCTTCCTGGGCCGCCACAACAAGGTCTACAAGCAGCCCCGCGACATCATGGCCACCGTCCCCGGCGTCAAGACGCAGGAGATGCACCGGCACAAGGACCGCGGGTTCTGCTGCGGCGCCGGCGGCGCCCGGATGTGGATGGAAGAGCGGATCGGCAAGCGCATCAACACCGAGCGCGTGGACGAGGCGCTGACCACCGACCCCGACACCGTCTCCACCGCGTGCCCGTTCTGCCTGGTCATGCTGGGCGACGCCATCAACGAGAAGAAGAACTCCGGCGACGCCAAGGAGAGCCTGGAGGTCGTCGACGTCTCCCAGCTGCTCATCCGCTCCATCAAGGGCGAGGGAACCGCCCAGGAGAAGGAGCCCGTGGCCGCCGAGTAACCGGCACCCGCGTCGCGGCCCCGGTCCCCGCTCGGCGGGGGCCGGGGCCTTCGCCGTGTCAAGGGTTCTGTAGCCGATCATCGACGCGGCGGGAGGAGTGATCGCCGGGACGGCTGGTAAGACCAGGGGATGGCCGTGCTCGTGTCCGCCCTGGCATTCCTCATGACGCTCGCCGGCGGGCTCGCGGCGATGCGGGTGCGGGACAAGCGGCACCTCGTCCTCGGCCTCGCCGGCGGCCTGATGCTCGGCGTCGTCGCGTTCGACCTGATCCCCGAGTCGCTGGAGCTGTCCCGGAACCGGCCGTTCGGCGTCCCCGCCCCGATGATCGGCTTCGCCGTCGGGTTCCTGCTGCTGCACGTGGTCGAGCAGTCCGTCGCGATCCACCGCGCCCACGAGGGCGAGTACGCCCCGCACGTCCACGCGCACGGCCACGCGCACGGCCACGGCCACCGCGACGGCGCGGGCGGCGCCGGGCTGCTCGCCGCGTGCGCGCTCGTCGGGCACAGCCTGGTGGACGGCCTCAGCATCGGGCTCGGCTTCCAGTCCGGCACGCAGACCGGCGCGTTCGTCGCGCTCGCCGTCATCACCCACGACTTCGCGGACGGCTTCAACACCTTCACCGCGGCCTCGCTCGGCGGCCGGGACCGCCGTCCCGCACTCGCGCTGCTGGTAGCGGACGCCGTCGCGCCCGTCGCCGGGGCCGCGCTCACTCTGATCGGGACGGTCCCGGAGGGCGTCCTCGGGCCCTACCTCGGGCTGTTCGCCGGCGTCCTGCTGTACCTGTCCGCCGCCGAGATCCTGCCGGAGGCGCACAGCGGCCACCCGCGCGTGATGACGCTGTGCGCCACCGGCCTCGGCCTGGTCGTGGTCGTCTTCAGCGTCGGTCTGGCGGGCTGACCGGGGCCGCGCGGGACGCGGCGCCCTTCAGAACGTCCTGAAAGGGTCCAGAACGACCCGGAAAAGGCAGAGGGCCGTCCGGTATCTCCGGACGGCCCCCTGACGCCTTCAGGAACGCTGGAACGTTCCCTCCGGGACGGGACGACGCATCAGCCCGTCATGGACTGCTCGAAGCCCGGGTTCGCCTTCAGCCACGCGTCCACCGCCTGGTCCGGCTTGCCCTTGTACTGGTTCGCGATGAGGTCCTCCAGCGAGCCCAGCTGCTTGTCGTCCATCTTGAACTTCTTCAGCCAGGCGGCCACCTGCGGCTGGTCCTTGCCGAAGCCCTTGCGCGCGACGGTGTTCACGCCGTCCGGCTTGCCCATCGCGCCCTTCGGGTCCTGAAGGTCCCGGATCGGGAACTTCGAGTACGCCCAGTGCGGGCGCCACAGCGTGACGACGATGTCCTTGTGGGCGCTGACCGCCTTCTGCAGCTCGGCCAGCATCGCCGCCGTCGACGACGTCGTGACCGTGTACTCCTTGTCCAGGCCGTAGGCGGGCAGCATCTTCGTCTGCGACACCCGGTACAGCCCGGAGCTCTTCTCGATCCCGATGATCTTGCCGCCGTACTGCGAGCCCTTGCCCTTGAGGTCCGCCAGCGAGTGCAGCGGCGAGTAGTCCGGCACGGCGATCGTCAGCGGCGCCGACGGGTACCAGATGCCGATCTTCTCCAGCTTGTCGCCGTACTGCTTCCAGTAGTCCTCGTGGGTGTTCGGCAGCCACGAGTCGACGTAGAGGTCCACGTCCCCCTGCGCCATGCCCGCGTACAGGGGGCCGGTGTCGAGCTCCTTGACCGTGACCTTGTAGCCCTTGTCGGTCAGCATCTTCTTCCAGAGGGCGGTGGCGGCCTCGCCCTCCGCCCAGCCGGACACGACGCCGAGCGTCAGATCCTTGCTGTTCTTCTTGTCGTCCGAACTGTTGCAGGCGCTCGCCGTCGCGCCGAGCGCCAGCGCCATCGCCGCCGCGGCCAGAACCTTGAACTTGGGACGCAATGCCCTTCCTTTCGTCGCCTTGCAGGGGGTGGAAAGATCGTGTGCGCGGGGGTCGCCCCGCGCGGTCGCCCATGGTGGTCAGCCCATGGAGGTCGGCCGACCGGGGTCAGCCGACGGGGTCAGCCGACGGGGTCGGCCACCCTGCGCGCCCAGAGCGTGCGCAGCCCGCTCGGGCGCTCGCTGCCCAGCGCGCCGGTGAGGCGGTCCAGGTAGATGGCCAGGACGACCACGCCGAGGCCGCCCTCGAAGCCCTTGGAGATGTCCAGCCGCTGGATGCCCTCCAGCACCACGCCGCCCAGGCCGTCCGAACCGACCATGCCCGCGATGACCACCATCGACAGCGACAGCATGATCAGCTGGTTGACGCCCGCCATGATCGACGGCATGGCGAGGGGGATCTGGATCCGGGTCAGCACCCGCATCGGCGGCGTACCGAACGCCTCGCCCGCCTCGACCATCTCCGGGTCCACGCCGCGGATGCCGAGCTCCGTCAGCCGCACCCCCGGCGGCAGCGAGAAGATCACCGTCGCCACCACGCCCGGCACGACGCCGATGTGGAAGAAGAAGATCGTCGGGATCAGGTAGACGAACGCCGGCATCGTCTGCATGAAGTCCAGGACCGGGCGGACGATCCGGCTCACCACGGCGCTGCGGCCCGCCGCGATGCCGATCGGTATCGAGATCACCACCCCGATCACCGCGGCCACCAGCACCTGCGCCAGCGTGTCCATGGCCGGGTCCCACAGCTCCATGCTGTCGATCAGCCCGAAGCCCAGCAGCGTGAAGACGCTGAGCTTCCAGCCGCTCAGCACCACCGCGATCACCGCCAGCACCACCGCCAGCCCGACCGGCGGCAGCAGGTTCAGCAGGTCCGTCAGGTTGTCGACCGCCCACGTGATGGCCGAGCCGATCCCGTCGAACAGCCAGCCCAGATTGGTGGTGCACCAGTCGACCAGGTCGGAGAACCAGTCGCCGACGTGCACCCGGGGCACCTCGCTCGCGAGCACGTCAGTCGTCAACGGAACCCTCCTTCGTCAGCGCGAGAGCCGGCTCCGCGCCGTCAGCGGCGTCCTCGCCGGACGACTCGACGACCTCGTCCACATGCGTGCTGATCGCGCCGAGCGCCGCCAGCAGCGTCACCCGCGGGATCACCCCGAGCAGCGTCCCGGCCTCGTCCGCCACCGGCACCGGCAGGTCGCTCTCCGCGCACCGCTGGAACAGGTCGGCGACCGGGGTGTCCGGCGCCACCGGGTCCAGGTCCTCCGGGTCGATCAGGCCGTCCAGCTTCTGGACGTTCTCCTGCACCGCGTCCGCGACCGCCGCGGCCTTCACCTTGCCGATCAGCCTCCGGTCCCGGCCGACGACGAACGCCGCGTCGGTCTGGTGCTCGCGCATCGTCCGCAGGGCCGTCCGCGGCCCCGTCGACGACAGCACGGTGACCAGCGGCTTCTCCATCACCGACGACGCCGTCAGCACCCGGGTCCGGTCCACGTCCGCGACGAACTGGGCGACGTAGTCGTTCGCCGGGTCCGTCAGGATCTCCTCGGCCGTCCCGATCTGCACGATCCGGCCCTCCCGCATCACCGCGATGCGGTCGCCGATGCGCATGGCCTCGTTCAGGTCGTGCGTGATGAACACGATCGTCTTGCCGAACCGCCCTTGCAGGTCCAGCAGCAGGTCCTGCACCTCGCGGCGGATCAGCGGGTCCAGCGCGCTGAACGCCTCGTCCATCAGGATGATGTCGGTGCCCGCCGCCAGCGCGCGGGCCAGCCCGACCCGCTGCTGCATGCCGCCGGACAGTTGGCCGGGGAGCTTGTCCTCCCAGCCCGCGAGCCCGACGAGCCCCAGGAACTCCCGGGCCTTGCTCTCTCGTTCCTCCTTGGCGACGCCGCGGACCTCCAGCCCGTACGCGGCGTTGGCCAGGACGGACCGGTGGGGGAAGAGCGCGAAGTGCTGGAAGACCATGGAGATCTTGTTCTGCCGGAGCGTTCGCAGCGCCTTCGGCGACAGCTTCGCGATATCCTGGCCATCGATCTCGACGGTCCCGGAGGTGGCCTCCAGCAAGCCGTTCAACATCCGGATCAACGTGGACTTACCGGAGCCCGACAGGCCCATCACCACGAAGATCTCGCCCTGCTCGACCTCGAACGTGGCGTCCACGACGGCGGGGGTGACGCCCAGTGCGCGGACGTCCTTCAGGTCCGCGCCCGCCTTGAGTTTTCGTTGCGCCTCGGCCGCCTTCCGGCCGAACAGCTTCGTGACGCTTTCCGCGCGGAGTATGGACACGATCTCCTTCCGTGTTCCCACACCCGGGGGCGGCGCGGAAACGGGTAGCCCTCATCCGTCAGGCACCCGTCGACCCACCTCAGGCAAAAGAGGCTGTCAACCAGGTGCCAAGGCTGTGCGTCGCTCGAAACTACCCGTCCCGAGAAGATGTTTCATCTTTGGGTGATCTGTGTCACGTGCCGGGCGTCACACCTTCGTCCGGTGGAAGTTCAGATACGACCGCGACGGCGTGGGCCCCCGCTGGTCCTGGTACCGCGACCCGTAGCGCTCCGACCCGTACGGGTACTCCGCCGGCGAACTGGTCCTGAACAGGCACATCTGGCCGATCTTCATCCCCGGCCACAGCTTGATCGGCAGCGTCGCCACGTTCGACAGCTCCAGCGTCACGTGCCCGCTGAACCCCGGGTCGATCCAGCCCGCCGTCGAGTGCGTCAGCAGCCCCAGCCGCCCCAGGCTGGACTTGCCCTCCAGCCGCGCGGCCAGGTCGTCGGGCAGCCCGAACACCTCGTAGGTGGAGGCCAGCACGAACTCCCCGGGATGCAGCACGAACGCCTCCTCGGCGTCCACCTCCACCAGCCGCGTCAGGTCCGGCTGCTCCACAGCCGGATCGATGTGCGGGTACCGGTGGTTCTCGAACACCCGGAAGTACCGGTCCAGTCGCACGTCCACGCTGGACGGCTGGACCATGCCCGGCTCGTACGGGTCGATCTTCACCCGTCCGGTCTCGAGCTCGGACCTGATGTCGCGATCGGAGAGCAGCACCCCGAAAAGCTATCCCACCCGCACCCCCGCCACGCCGCACCCGACTTTCCGGTACGATGTCCAAGCGCGGGCGGCCCCACCACCCGCCACGCGGGTGTAGTTCAATGGTAGAACTTCAGCTTCCCAAGCTGACAGCGCGGGTTCGATTCCCGTCACCCGCTCCACGACGAAGGCCCAGGTCAGGACATGAATCCCGACCCGGGCCTTGATCTTTGTAGGGGCCTCAGAGAGGCGCCGTGCAATTAGCGTGCAATTACGCCACCGGCACCAGCGATCCGGCCGCCCCGTCGTCATCGTCGCCGTCCCGCTTCTGGCCGGCCTGGACGAGCGCGTTGAGCCCGTCCGCGATGGCGCGGTCAGCGCTGTTGGACCGGTGCTGGTAGCGCAGCGCCGCCCGCTCGTTGTCATGGCCCATGCGCGCCATCAGGTTCCGGAGCGAGACGCCCATGTCGGCCGCGAGGGTGTTGCCGGTGTGTCGAAGGTCATGGAAGTGCAGGTTCGGGACGCCGGGCGCCTCGACCACCGGCTTCCATCGCGTGACCTTGTTGAAGCCGCTACGCCGCAGCGGCCCGCCCTTGATGCCCGTGAAGACGAGGGCATCGCCACCCTTCTCGGCCACCGCTGCGAGGATGCGCCGCATCGGGCGGCCCGCCGAACGTCGACGAGCGCGAGCAGCGCGGCCATCTCGGGGTCGCAGGGTGGGTGTCGGCCCAGTCGTCGACCTCACCGGGTCGGGACGAGGCGAACGAGTCGGCGCAGCACTGGCAGCGGACGACGTGCAGGGACAGGAGCTCGTCCCACTCGACGCCGACCGGCCGCACGTCCCACGACGACACCGAGGACGGCGAGGACGGCGAGGACGAGCCGGAGGACGGGGACGGGACGACGACGAACCGGGCGCGCGAGGACGGGGAAGAAGGACGCGGATGCGAGCAGTCATCGAGCAGCCTCCAGAGGCGGTTTCGGGCATGGGTCGGGTAGGGACGTGGCGCGGATCAGGGCTCACGCCGAGCCGGAAGAGAGAAGGAGGGGCGCCTAGGCGGCGGGGAAGATGACCGGGACGGAGCCGATGAGCGTTTCCCAGTCCGGCGTCAGGTGCGCGTACTCACGGGCCGCGTGTTCGGCCGCGTGTTCGGGGACGTAGACCGAGCGGGCGCGGTGCCAGGCGCCGTCTTGGCCGGCGACGATGCACACGCCGGGAGTCTCGGCGGGGATGGCGCGGGCGGCATCGAGGGCGGCCGGGTCGAGGTCGCCGAGGGTCATGTTCGCGGTCTCGGGGTCGTTGAGGCGGTGGCACCCCGGCGGGAGTGCTGAGCGCGCAGGGCGGTGACGCCGGGTCCGAGGTCGGAGCCGATGCGCTGTCCGCAGACGATCAGGTAGACCGCGAACGCCCGGCCGAGCTGCGCCACCCGCAGCAGCGCGGTAGCCGTCCGCGACACCTCCTCTTTCTCGAACTTGTCGGCCATCAGGAACAGCTCGGCAACCTCGTCCACCACCAGCACCGGCCGCAGCGCCTCAGGGAGCGTCCAGACGTTGCGGGCACCGTGCCCACGGCACAGCGCCATCCGGTTCTCGACCTCGCCGACGAGGTCAGACAGCAGGTCGACGGACTCTTTGCGGTTGATGGCCAGCGCCGGCCGGCGCAAGGTCTACGTCCGCATCGCTGACGAGCTGCGCGAGGACATCGCCGCAGGGCGGAACGCGGCAGGAGAGGCCCTGCCCTCCATAGCGAAGTTGGGGGAGCGGTTCGGTGCGGCCGGCGCCACGGTCGAGCGCGCGCTATCCGTCCTGCGCGAAGAGGGCCTCATCATGAGCAGGCAGGGCACGCCGAGCATCGTGACGGACCGCCCAGAACAGGTTGAACCCCCGGAGCAGCCTCAGGACGAGGCCGAGGGGCCAACCGAAGAGTTCGCACTCCTCTGGGCCCAGCTCCAAGAGATCCGCGAGCACCTACGGCGCCAGAGCGCCAGGCTCGACGAGATAGACGAGCGGACGAGGAACCTCTAATTAACCGCGGCGATAAGGTTCGTCGGTGCTGTCGTACATCAGGTGCATGGTCGAGTGGTCCTCGGGGACCAGGGGCGCCCAAACCGTGCAGCTGCCCGTCATCGGGCGGTCGCCCTTCGGGTGGAATTCCATCACCGCGCCGTAGGGCTCGTCACTGTGATTGCCCACCACCCAGGTACCGGTGCCGGACACGCGGTAACGGTCTGCGTATTCACCGCCGGTCACCTTGCACTGGTCGGGGAAGGTGACGTTCTGGGCGGTGAAAGTACCGTCGGTCCGGAAGTCGATGACGCCGCCCCGATCGGACTTCCAGACCCCGATCAGCTCCGACCTTTCGACCTCCGGCTGCACGTCCGCAAGTCGGCACCCGGTGAGTGGCAGGAGGGCGGAGAATGCCAGGGCGAGAACGGAAGCCAGTCTGGGCATCGGCCCAGCCTAGGCGCTAATTAGCCGCGGGGTCCGGTCCCGCCGCGCCGCGTCGCCCGTCCGCCCAGGTTGAGCCAGCAGCTCAGGGCAGGTCTTGCCAGTGTTTTCCGGCGACAGTCTCTGCGTCCCTTTCCTGCGCGGCCCTCTTGCGTCGGCTAAGCGGTGTAAAGGCGACCACCACCGCCGTGGCGATGCCGAAGTGGAGCGCTCCCGTCGCCAAGTCCGGGTCGAACCCATCGCCGGACGCGTCGAAGACCGCCCAGCCCAGTGAAACTAGGAACAGGACGCCGAACACGCAGATGTAGAACAGGCGGGTTCTAGCGTCGTGCACCAGAAGCTGCCATCCGCCGAGAAGGAGACCCCAGAAGATCGCGCTACCGATGGTCACGTGCTCAAGGTTGTCATGGATCACGCCGCCTCGTACCCGAGAACGATCAAGCCGGTCCAGACGTTCGATCAGGTCCGCGAGGCCACGGCGCGGCGTCGGCGACATCGATGATCCGCAGTCGGCCATGGTGGTGCCCACAGCCTTTCGGAGTGCTCACCCGGTGGAGACCGTAATCGCCCATGCGATATGAGGGCGGGGACCACAAGGCAGGCCATCGCTTTGGGGGCCGTAGTCGGCATGGTTCCGGCCCATTGGCCTGTGGGCTGGTCAAGCTCGAACCAGGGGGCTTCGCCGCCCCTGGACCCCGCGAGCCAGGGCACTCGTTCGCGTGTAACGGTCTGTCACACCGTCCCGCCATTCGCGCGGACGAGCCTGGACGCGTGTGGATCTTGCTCGTGAGACTCGTCATGAATCGCTCTGCGACTCAGCCCTACGATCGCCATTGCGTGGCTGAGGCGGGTTGCGTGGTTGGGGCGATCGCCGCCGCGCGGCTTCCGGTGCTCGGGCCGTGGCCAGCCGGCCCTGCGCTCCGGGTCCACTTGCCCTCGGATGATCCGGGTGCTGTCGCCGTCCCGAGCAGGCCGAGACGCACAGCTCAGCGGCTATGGTGGCGTGCAATTGGCCAGGGTGATCAAGGGGCAACAGCGGACACCTGCGGTACGAGCGAAGGCCAGGTCAGCCGCTATGACGGCGCGGATCGGCTTGATTCCCAAGTTTCGCGCGGACGAGCGCATCGAGGCCATCGGCGATGATGCGGTCACCCTTGGCCGACCTGTGTTGGTAGCGCGGCGCCGCCCGCTCTTTGTCATGGCCCCTGCGCGCCATCAGGTTCTTGGTCGGGACGTCCATGTCGGCCGCGAGGTGGTTGCCGGTGTGCCGAAGGTCATGGGAACAGGAGTGTCCCGTCACACCTATGCCCCTGGCAGTGGCGGGGATCAGCCGGCGTTGCGGGGGGCGAAGACCAGGTTGAGGTGGGTGAGGCGGCGGATCATGAGGCTGGGCACGTACTGGGCGGGTGAGGTGGTGTGGAAGGCGCCCTGGTCCAGGAGGGCGCGCACGGCCAGGACGGCTTCCAGGCGGGCCAGGTGGGCGCCGATACAGAAGTGGATGCCGCGGCCGAACGCGGTGTGCGATTTGATCGCGGGCCGGTGCAGGTCGAGGGCGTGGGGGGCGGGGAAGGCGGCGGGGTCGCGGTTGACCGCGCCCCACAGCAGCATCAGGCGGGAGCGGGCGGGAAGGTGCACGCCGCCGAGTTCGGTGTCGCGGGTGGTGACGCGGAAGTGGCCGCGGAACGGGCTGTGCAGCCGCAGTGTCTCTTCCACGAACGCCTCGATCCGGTCGGGGTCGTCGCGGAGCCGGTCGGCCAGGGCGGGGTCGTCGGCGAGGGTGCGGGCGGCGGCGCCCAGCAGGCTGGTGGTCGATTCGCTGCCGGCGGTGACCAGTTGGAGCGCCATCTGGACGCGTTCGTCCCGGGTGAGGGTGTGGTCTTGGGCGAGGGTGTCGAGCAGGCCGCCGCAGGGGCGGGCGGCGGCGCGGGTGAGCTGCTCGTCGAGGTAGCGCATCACCTGGAGGATCTGCTCGGCCAGGTGCATCATCCGGTCGGGGCCGGCCAGGCCGCTGAGCAGCTCGATCGCGGCGTCCGACCAGGCGGTGATCCGGTCGGCGTCGGATTCGGGCAGCCCGAGGATCCGGCTGATCACCAGCACCGGGACGGGGGCGGCGACCTCGGCCATCCAGTCTCCGCCGCCGCGGCGGGCCAGGGCGGTCACCCGCGGGTGCAGCAGGTCCTGGATCCGTCCGCTCAGCTCGGCGACCGTGCGTCGGGTGAACGCCGGGGCGACGGTGGCGCGCTGGCCGGTGTGGCGGGGCGGGTCGACGGTCGCCAGCACATCGACGGCCGCGCCGCCCATGTCCACGAAGTCGGTCCCGCCGGGGCCGGCGGCCAGCAGCCCGGCCAGGTTGCTGGAGAACACCGCCGGATCCTCCAGCGCCCGCAGGACCTGCTCGTGCGCCACCACCAGGTGCAGTCCCAGGTCGGGCAGCAGGTGCACCGGGCCGCGCTCACGCAGCCGCTGGTACCGGGGGTAGGGGTCGGCCAGCGCTTCGGGGGAGAACAGGTCCTCGGAGACCACAGGAGCCTTCATATAACACGTTATAGTTCACGTTATCGTCTGCGGGGAAGGGCTGATCGGTGTTGGACAATCCGTTGCCGGCCGTGGAACGCGGCCGTTCCACGCTCAGCGTGAACCGGCCGCTGAAGGAGTCCGAGCGGGCCCGGCGGGAGAAGATCCTGTCTGCCGCCCGCGAGCTGGCCTGCGGCGGCGGCTACCCGGCCACCACGATCCGGGCGGTCGCCGAGCGAGCGGGCACCACCCCGGCCACGGTCTACCGCTACTTCCCCTCCAAGGACCATCTGCTGCTGCACCTGATGATCGACTGGTCGCAGCAGTCCATCGCCGGCCTGACCGCCGCCGCCTACACCGGCACCGTGCCCGAGCGCGTGGCCGCGGGATTCGCCGACCTCATCGACTGGGCCGCCGCCGAGTTGCCGCTGTTGTCGGCGGTGATGAGCGCGGTCAGCTCACCCGACATCAGCGGCGGCGGCCTGGCGATCTGGCGCGAACTGTTCACCGCCCTCATCCGTGCCGCCCTGAGCGACCCCGCCTGGGACGACACCGAGGGAAAGGCCCTCACTCTCGGCCATGTCCTGCTCGCCTGCCTCCTGGACCTCACCACCACCCGCGCCGGCACCCAGGAGACACGCGACAACATCGCCACCGCCGCCCGCCTCATCTTCCGCTGACACCGGCGATCAAGCGGAGCCGCGTCCCCAGGTCGGAGTGCTCATCGTGGACGGACCCGGGGCTGTCAGCCGACGGCGTGCAGCACGGTCTCGCAGAGGGGGCCGTTCACCGAATCGGCCGGGACGAGTCGATCGGCCTCGGTGAGCATGGCGGCCGCCTCATCGGTGACGTCCAGATGGTCGTGCATCTCCTTGAGTCCCATGCCCTGCCAGATGAGCTGGAGTCCCTGGCTGTGGGACCTGTCCAGACGTCGGATCTGCCACCACAGGCTGTTCATTTGGTAGACCGCGTCGATTTCGTCGAACACTCCGAACCGCCAGGCTCGGGCGACCAGGCCGCAGACGGCGTCCCAGAAGTCCAGCGCCGGCAGGTCCCCCATCTCCCGGCCGGTCTGCTCCGCGAGCCGCTTGACGGCGTCGAGGACGGCTGTTTCCGAGGTGACGGGCATCGCGGCGAGCTCAGTGGCGGCCGGCCAGTCGCAGCCCAGGGCCAGCAGGATCCTCGCGATCTCCGGCCAACTGTCGTTGTCCAGCAACCCGTCCGCCCAAGAGGACGCCAGGGACTGGACCACCCGTGCGGTGTCGAGCCTCGCCATGGGGTCAGAGCCTATGCAAGCGTGGGGCGCGCGCTGCGCGCTGGCGGCTAGACACTTCGGAGGGCCTCGGTCGGGGACATCCGCGCGGCGCGCAGTGCCGGGTAGAGCCCGGCGATCGCGCCGGTGGCGAGGGCCAGCAGCAGCCCGCCCCACAGCGCCTGCGCCGGTATCGACACGGCCCAGTGGCGTTCGTAGGCGAGGCCCGTGGTGATCGCGGTCCCGATGGCCAGCCCGGTCGCGCCGCCGAAGGCCGACAGCACCAGCGACTCGGTGAGGAACTGCGCCGCGACGTGTGCGCGCGCGGCGCCCAGTGCCCGGCGCAGCCCGATCTCCGAGCGCCGTTCGAGGACCGAGATGACCATGACGTTGGCGATCCCGATCGCCCCCACGAGCAGGGCGATCGCGCCCAGCCCGAGGAACAGCGCCTGCCCGGACGCCTTCACCGCCAGTTGCGCGGTGAGCGCGTCGGACGGCCGGCTCACCTCGACCTGATCGGGGTTGGCCGGATTGGCGGCGGGGGCCAGGAGGTCGGCCACGTCCGGGACGTGGTCCTTCTGGGCGCGCAGGTAGACGCGGCTGGGATGCCCGTCGTATCCGAGCACGTCCCCGGCGGCCGCGAACGACACCAGCGCGGAACGGTCGATCTCCGGGGCCAGCGGCAGCGGCCGAAGGATCCCGGCGACGGTGAACCAGTGCCCGCCCAGCCAGACCCGGACCGTGGGGCCGACGGTCCGCACGCCCAACGTGCTGGCGGCGTCGTAGCCGAGCACGGTGACCGGGTACGGCGCCGAGGTGAGGAACCGGCCGGTCAGCAGCGAACCGTCCAGGGTGGTCAGCAGCGAGGCGTCGCAGGCGCGTACCGCCCGTCCGCCGGTCTGCCCGGTCGGGACGTGGTCGTTGCGGTAGACCCCGGCCGTGGTGACCTGGGCGGTCGGCGCGACCGACAGGACGTTGGGGACCTGCCGGATCATCGGGGCGGCCGTGGCGGGCAGTTCGGCCTCGGTGCCGCCGATGGTGTGCCCGTCGACCACGGTCAGCATGTTGGTGCCGAGCCGGTCGATGCGGGCCAGCAGGTTCGACTGGCTGGATCGGGTGACGCCGAGCACCGCGACGATCGAGGCGATGCCGATCGCGATGCCGAGGCCCGACAGGACCGCCCTGATCCGCCGGGAGCGCAGTCCCAGGGTCCCGGTGGGCAGCAGGTCGGCGAACCGCAAGGTGCTCCTCATGCGACCAGCACCCCGTCGCGCATCTCGATCCGGCTGCGGCACGCCCGCGCGACGGCCTCCTCGTGGGTGACGATGACCAGGGTGGTGCCTTCGGCATTGAGCTCTTTGATCAGGTTCAGGATCCCGGCGCCGGTGGCGCTGTCGAGGTTGCCGGTGGGTTCGTCGGCGAACACGATCGCCGGGCGGCCGACGACCGCCCGGGCGATGGCCACCCGCTGCCGTTCGCCGCCGGAGAGTTTGCCCGCGTGGTGGCCGGTCCGGTGCCCGAGGCCGACGCGCTCCAGTGCCGCCCGCGCCAGGCGACGGCGTTCTCGGGCCGGGGTCCCGCGGTACAGGAGCCCGGACGCGACGTTCTCCAACGCGGACAGAGCGTCCAGCAGGAAGAACTGCTGGAACACCACACCGACCCGATGCGCGCGCAGCCCCGCCAGCGCCCGATCGGACATGGCCGGCACCGACTCGCCCGCGAGCCGTACCGAACCGCTGGTAGGCCGGTCCAGTCCCGCCATGAGCTGCAGCAGCGTGGACTTGCCCGATCCGGAGGCGCCGCGGACGGCGAGCATGTCGCCGGGCTCCACCGCCAGGCTCACGCCCCGTACGGCCTCGACCGGCGGTTCCCCGGCGTAGGTCTTGCGGACGTCGGTCAGCTCAAGAACCGTCATCGGGCACCTCCACGCGCTGTCCCTCCGCGAGCCCCGCGCCGCTGACCTCGACCAGCGCGGCGCTCTCGTCGAACAGCCCGGTCCTGACCGGGACATGGCGCCGCAGGGCACCGCTCACGACGATGACCTCGTAGGCGCCGCCGGGCAGCGGGCGCAGTGCCGTGGTCGGTACGGCCAGCACCCCGCGGTCCTGCTGCGCGATGATCGATACCTGGACCGACGCCTGGTCGAGCAGGCCGTGGATGGTCCCGTCGACGGTGACCGTGACCGGGGCCGTCGACTGCTCGGGCGTGTCGCCCCCGTTGCCTCCGCCGTCGCCGGTGGAGGGCGGGGCCGTCGCGACCGTGCCGATCGCGGAGACCCGGCCCCGCCGGGTCGTCTGGTCGGGCAGCGTCACCACGACCGGATCGCCGATCTTCACGTTCGGCAGGTCGGTCGGCGAGAGCTGCACGGTGACCGCCTGCCGCGGAGTGGTGCCGTGCTCGACGGGATGCCCGGCCTGGACCCTGGTGCCGGTCGCGACGTCGAGCGCGGATATCCGGACCGGGCCGGGGGCGAACACGATCTGGCCGAGCGGCACGGTGCCCGTCTCGGGCAGGTGCCGGTCCTCCTGCCAGCGCCAGACGGCCCAGTAGGTGGCGGACGAGTAGTGGTCATCGACGGTGAGGCCGTCGCCGTAGCCGAGGGCGGCGAGGTTGGTCTCCAGTTGCCGGACGTCCGAGCCGTCGGTCATCCCCACCTCGAAGGCCCTCCAGACCGGGCGCGTCCCGTACATCAGCGGGACCTTCGTACCGTCGATCTCGTAGGCGGCGTCCCCGCGCCGGATCCGGCGGCCGACCGGCGGCAGCTTCGTGACCACGCCGGATCCGGTGGCCTGCAGCTGGTAGGTGCCCGCGTAGCCCAGCTTGCCGTTCAGCATCTGGCGCTGCGCGACATCGGTCCGGACGACGGCGGCGGTGCCGGTCCGGATGGTGCCGGTGTCGGGCCCGCCGGCCGCGTGACCGCGGCCGTCCAGGACCGTCCAGCTCGCGGCGCCGGACAGCCCGGCCAGTGCGACGCCGGAGAGGATCAGGAGCCGGCGCATGTCACTGGCCTCCGCCGGGCGGGGTCTTGAAACGGATGCGCCCGGACGGGCCGTACCGCTTGCACGGGTTCAGCTTCGCGACCAGTGCTCTCTTGCCCATGCCTTCGAGGCGGGAGGGAAGCGTGAAGGAGCCGTCGGTATCGGGGTCCGGCCAGTCCGGAATGCCCGACCGGCGCAGGCATGCGGCGAACTGCCGCAGCTTGGCCAGGTCGGCGCTGGAAACCGGGGTCGGCTGGGCGCCGTGGGGCGCCTGGGCCTTGAGCGAGGCGCACGCGGCGGGCAGCCGCTGGCCGCCTCCCGTGGACGGGAAGGTCCATGTTCCGTCGGGATTCTGGACCGGGTCGGGGAAGTTGGGCAGGCCGTGGGCCCTGGCGCACTGGGCGAGCCGGAGCATCGCGGCGCCGGCGCCGGCGCTCGACTTCGACGTGGGCTTGGCCTGCGGGCCGTGTCCTCCGCATCCGGTGAGCAGCAGGGCCAGCGTCAGCCCCGCACACGCGCTTCGTGGAGTCATGCCGTCCAATCTGGCGACGCTCGCGGCCGGGCAGATCCCCCAAAAGAGGAGTGAACGCACCACCGTTCGAGGGACCCCGCGGACGGATCACCCGGCCTACGCTGAACCCATGCTGTCCAGATTCGGATTGAGAATCCGGATGGGGGCGTCGTACGTCGCCGTCTCCGCGGCGGCCGTACTCATCGTCGAAGCGGTCGTGCTGGCCTACTTCGTCCCGCGCATGGCCAACGCCCGCCACCAGGTGAAACAGGCCAACGCACGGGTGGTCCAGGCCGACGTCCAGGCGGGCGTGGTCAAGAGCGGCTCGATCGTCGACCAGGACGCCGCCGTGGCCAGCGCGGCCGCCGCGGGGCGGGGCTCGCTCTCCGACCGGGTGCTCCTCGCGGCCGCGGCCAAGGCCGGCTTCGGCCGTACCGCCGCGGCCCCGGTGCCGGAGCTGGTCGAAGCGCTGGCCGGGCTGGACGGCCGGGTGGTGACGACGACCGCTCCACGGGTCATGCCGATCGGCTCGACGCTGCCCCGCGCCGCCGTCACCGCGACCCACCAGGTCACCTCGTTGGGCGGCGGTGCGGCCTGGGCGACGAGTCCGGTGACGACCACGACGGCCGGCGGGAGCAGGCGGACCTTCGCGATCGCCTACGTCAGGCTGGCCCCGGGCGGCTTGAGCGGTCCGGACACCGGCTCCAAGAGAGCCGCCGCCGCGACACGGAAGGCCCCCGGCACCGGCAGCATGCTGCTGCCCGGGCTGATCATGCTGGCCATGCTGGTTCCGGCGGGCGGGGTGTTCGGGCTGCTCAGCACCCGCCGCCTGATCGGCCGGATCCGGCGGCTGGCCGCCGGCACCGCGGTGATGGCGGACGGCGACCTGCGCTCGCGGATCCCGGTGTCGGGCGGCGACGAGGTGGGCCGGCTGGAGCAGGCCTTCAACCGCATGGCCGAACGGCTGGAACTCGCCGTCCGGGCGGAGCGCGAGGCGGCCGTCGTGACCGCGCGGCGTGACGAGCGCAACCGGATCGCCCGGGACCTGCACGACTCGGTGTCCCAGGACCTGTTCTCGGCCAACCTGCTGGCCGGCGGTCTGCGCCGCGCGCTGCCGGCCGGATCGCACCTGCGACGGCAGGCCGAATCGATGGAGCAGACGCTGGAA
The DNA here is from genome assembly GCF_040299565.1 of Spirillospora sp. NPDC000708. Classification (NCBI taxonomy): domain Bacteria; kingdom Bacillati; phylum Actinomycetota; class Actinomycetes; order Streptosporangiales; family Thermomonosporaceae; genus Spirillospora; species Spirillospora sp. NPDC000708. Next base: position 69,576 of record NZ_JBEPCJ010000011.1, on the reverse strand, counting down.
CGCACGATGCGGGAGATGCGTGCCATGCTGCTGGAGCTGCGGCCCGTCGCGCTGGAAGAGGCCGGGCTGGCGGCGACCCTGAAGGACCTCTGCCAAGCCTACGAGGTGCGGCTGGGGATCCGGATCAGCGCGACGATCGACGCGCCGGAACTGCCCCCGGCGGTCGAGCTGGCGGTGCTCCGGGTGGTCCAGGAGGCGCTCGGCAACGCGGCCCGGCATGCCGAACCGGACCGGATCGAGCTCCGCGTGACCAAGGCCGGAGGGCAGATCATGGTCCTGATCAGCGACGACGGGCGGGGCTTCCCGCCGGCCGGAACCGCGGGGCGGCACGGGATGGGGATGGCGCTGATGCGCGAGAGGGTCACCGAACTGGGCGGCACCTTCGAGGTGGCGAGCGCGCCCGAAGAGGGCACGACCATCCAGGTGCGGATCCCGGCATGATCAGGGTGCTCATCGTCGACGACCACGAGGTGGTACGGCAGGGGCTGCGGTTCGTGCTCGAGCAGGAGCCCGACATCACGGTCACCGGCGAGTGCCCGGACGGGCAGTCCGCGATCGAGGCGATCCAGGCGCAGCGGCCCGACGTGGTGCTCCTGGACCTGGTGATGCCGGGCCTGGACGGGCTGGGCGTCCTGCACGCCCTCCGGAACGAGGATTCCGGACCCGCCGTCATCGTGCTGACCTCCTTCCTGGCCGCGGACCAGGCGGTGGACGCCGTACGCGCCGGCGCGTCCTCCTACCTGCCGAAGACCACCGCGGTCGATCGGGTCGTGGAGGCCGTCAGGGCCGCCGCGGCCGGCGGCAGCGTGCTGGACTCCGGGGTGGCGGCGCTCCTCGTGCGGAAGCTGCGCGAGGACGAACCGGCCGGCCCGCTGCGGGGACTGTCGCCCCGGGAGCGCGACGTGCTCGCCGAGCTGGCCAGAGGGCGCTCCAACCGGGAGATCGCCAGAGCGCTCGCGCTCGGCGAGCAGACCGTCAAGACCCACGTCTCCAGCATCCTCGCCAAATTGGGCCTCCAAGACCGGACCCAAGCAGCGATCTTCGGGCTCCAGCAGGGCCTGGTCCCCCTCCGCGACGCCCTATCCGACAAAGACCCCTAAGCGCGCGTTCGGGATCGGATCAACCTCTCGCGCTGCTCAAGGCGGCGGAGGGCACAATCGGCACCCCAGCTCACCGCTGAAGATTCCATGTTTCGGACAGGGCGAGACTTGCTCGGGGTTCGGCGTCACTCGCCAGTCGGGTTGGCGAATTACCCCAACGGTGGGTTCGGCCAGATAGTTCGAATCGGCCGGTTGCGGGATGTAGGAAGCGAGCATCGCCTTGAAGGCGGCCAGGTCCTTCTTCACGTGTGGAGGCTCGTAAGCAAGCCGGTCCCAGCCATAGCCCGACAAAGCCGTGTCGATCAACCGCAGGAAGAATTCCTTTTCCTCTGTGCAGTTGTCGGTCCAGGGTAGCTCTTCGAGGTCGAAGCCGGAGAATCCTCTGTCGTGGCGGTGCCCGTCGGCGAAATACAGGACCAGGTTCTGTTCCCACGGGGAAACGGCTAGAGCACTCCCTGCCAGCGTCAGAACATCGAAGAAGACATCGGTGGCACTGTTCGTCATGTACAGCTCATTGAACTGGTTGCCCACTGGCTCGACCTCGCCCATATATCCGTGAAGTCAGTCGCTCACGGCTCAGCTGGAACCAGCGTAACTTCACGAAGGCTCGGGGTGCTTGGATTGTCATCGGATCAGCGCCAGTTGGTGGGGCGGTGGGAGGGGGCGCGGGTCGTCGCTCGCCACAGCACGGCCAGGACGTAGGCGCAGAGGACGGCGAAACCCGCCCAGAGGGGCAGCGGGAAATACCCGGCGGACGGCGCGTAGTGCGCCACCACCTGCGGATACTCGATCCTGGTCTGCTGGACGGCGAAGCCCGCGGCCGGGGTGAGGCGCAGCAGCCATCGCGCCACGGCGTCGGGCAGCAGCGGCATCGTGGCCACCGCGTACGGCATGGCGACGAGCGTCAGCGCGAGGACGGCCGCCGCCCAGCCGCGCCGCACCACGGCACCGAGCCCATAAGCGAGGACGCCGCACATCGCGAGCGCCGCCGCGACCCCGACGACGACCCGCACGGCGGTCAGCGCGGACACCGGCTGCACGGGGACGCCGTTATGCCGCAAGATCGCGACGCCGACCGGCAGGACGATGCCGACGGCGGCGAGCCCGGTCACGAAGGTCGCGCCGCCGACCACGACCGCCCGGGCGATCACCACCGCGCGGCGGCGTCCAGGTGCCGCGTCCGGCCGGGTGCCGTCCCGGGTGCCGTCCTTGGCTCCGTAGCGGGCGGCCATCATCAGGACGATGATCAGCGCGATCATCAGGCCGGGGAGGGTTTTGTCGACGGTGGTGGCGCCCTCCTCCCCGCTCGGGCCGATGTCGCCCGTCCCGCTCACGGTGATGGCGCCGCCCTTCTCGATCGCGCCGGAGGCGTTGTGGTACTTCTCCCAGTCGGTCTGGTTCATCCCGCCGACGGCCTCGCTGCGCCACGCGCCGGCGGCCGCGCCCGCCGTCGTGACGTGGTCGAAGACCCCGGTGGCCTGCGTGAAGCGGATCTCCTCGACCGCTCCGCCGAGTCCGACCTTTCGCAGCGTGAGGTCGCCGGGGGAGGCGGCGAACAGCCCGACCTGCGCCGTGTCCGGGAGGTTCGGCAACTCCACCGACCCCACGGTGCGCCAGTGCAGCCCGTCCGCGGACTCCGCGCCGGTGACGGTGGCGCCGGACCGCGTCAGCCGCAGCCAGCGCGGGGAACGCGGCGACACCCCGTCCGGGCTCCCGGCGATGTCGTGCCGGTAGTCGTACTGCATCCGCACGCCGTGGTGTCCGGTCATCGCGAGCGCCGCGTAGGACGAGCCCGGCCGGACGCCGTCCTTGATGATGATCCCGGCCTTCGCCCACGGCACCAGCCCGGGGACGATCTTGTCGTGGTGGGGCGGCGGGTAGGTGATCGTCCCGGTCATCGCGGTCAGCCGGACGGTGATGGCGCCGTTCCGGCCGAGACCGCGGTGCAGGAACCAGAACCGGTCGCCGACGACCGAGCCGTCCGCGCTGGTCGGATCGTGGCGGCAGGGCCCGGCGCAGGACGCGTGGTTGCCGGACGCGTAGAGCAGCCCGGCGGCGATGACGGCGAGGGCCGCGGCCGCCAGGGCGATCAGCCGTCCGGGACGCCGGAAGGCGCCCCATTCCCGGCGAAGCAGTTCCTTGAGTGGCATGCCGCCGTTTCTATGGAAACGGACGTAACGTGACCCGAACCGTGCTCGTCATCCCGCTGTTAGGTCCGGCCGGGCATGCTGGAGGGATGATCAGGCTGCGCAGGGGGACCGTCGGGCTCCGGTTCACGGTGTTGTACGCCGCGGTGTTCCTGGTGTCCGGGATCGGGCTGTCGGCGCTCACCTTCCTGTTCTCCAACGACCGGGGGACGAGCGTCCCCGTGGGCGGGCAGGCCCCGCCCCAGAGCGGCGACCCGGCTGCGGCGCACCAGCACATCCGGCGACTTCAGGACCAGTTGGCCGAGACGAACGCGCAGCATTCCCGGCAACTGCTGGCGGGAATGCTGCTCGCGCTGGTGGTGATGGCGGTCCTTTCCCTGCTGGTCGGCCGGCTGCTCGCCCGCCGGGTGCTGCGCCCGCTCCGCCTGATCACCGCGGCGACCCGGCGGATCTCCGCCGACGACCTGGACCGGCGGCTGGCCGTCACCGGTCCGGTGGACGAGGTGAAGGACCTTGCCGACACCATCGACGGGCTACTGGAACGGCTGGAGGCGTCGTTCGCCGCGCAGCGCCGGTTCGTCGCCAACGCCTCGCACGAGCTGCGCACCCCGCTGGCGACCATGCGGGCGTCGCTGGACGTCGCGTCCGCCAAGCCGGGCGCGCAGCGGCAGGCGCTCGCCCTCGCCGACCGGCTGCGTCCCGAGCTGGACCGGGTGGACCGGCTGCTCGACGGGTTCCTCGTCCTGGCCCGGGCCCAGCACGGCGCCCTGGCCGGCGCCGCCGACGTCTCCGTCGACGATCTGGTCGCGCGGGCGGTGGCCGACCGCGCCACGGGGATCGCCGCGAAGCGGTTGGAGGTGACGACCGAACTGCGGGCCGGCGCGAGCATCCAGGGCGATTCCGCGCTGCTCGTCCGGATGGTTGAGAACGTCCTCGACAACGCCGTCACCCACAACGAGCCGGGCGGCTGGGTGCGCGTCGCGACCTTCCGGGAGGGCACCGGCGTGCGGCTCGTCGTGCGGACCGGCGGAGCCGTCCTCGACCAGCGGGACGTGGACCGGCTCGCGCAGCCCTTCGCGCGCCTCGGCGACGACCGCACGGGCTCGGAGAACGGCTCCGGCCTCGGCCTGTCGATCGTCGCGGCGATCGCCGCGGCGCACGGCGGACGGCTCGACCTGCTCGCCCCGCCCGAGGGCGGCCTGCGGGTCGACATCACCTTGCCGCCCGCCCCTGCCCGCGCGCCCGCACCCGCGTCCCCGCTCGTCCAGGCCGGGGCGGCGGAGTGAGGGTCCTGGTGGTCGAGGACGCCCGGTCGCTCGCCGCCGTCGTCGCCGAGGGCCTTCGCGACCAGGGGATGGCCGTCGACCTCGCCCACGACGGGCTGGGGGCCGCCGCCAGGCTCGATACCACCGCCTACGACGTCGTGGTCCTCGACCGCGACCTGCCCGGCCTGCACGGCGACACCCTCTGCCAGATGATCAGCGAACGGCGGGACCGTCCGATGGTGCTGATGCTGACCGCGGCCGGAACGCCGGACGACCGCGTCAGCGGCCTCACCCTCGGAGCCGACGACTACCTCGCCAAGCCGTTCCACTTCCCGGAGCTGGTCCTGCGCGTCCAGGCCCTGGCCCGTCGCAGGCCGGACGGCCGGCCGCGCGTCCTGCGCGCGGCCGGGATCGAGCTGGACCCGGTCCGCCGGACCGCCGTCCGCGACGGCCGGCACCTGAACCTGTCGGTGAAGGAGTTCGCCCTGCTGCACGCGCTGATGCGGGCCAGCCCCGGCTTCCTCAGCACCGAGGCGCTGCTGGAGCAGGTCTGGGACGAGAACGCCGACCCCTTCACCAACACCGTGACCGTGACGATCGGACGGCTGCGCCGCAAGCTCGGCGGACCGCCCGTCATCACGACCACCCCCGGCATCGGCTACCGCCTCGCCTGATCTACGCGCCCCATGGGTCAGGCGGCCGCTTGGACGAGGTAGACGAATGCCAGGGCGGTGGCCAAGGCGCCCAAGGTCAGGCGGAGGGCGGTCTCGGGCAGCCGGGGTTGCAGCCGCGCGCCCAGGTAGCCACCGGCCAGCCCGCCGAGGCCGCAGCTCAATCCGAGCGGCCAATCCGGCGCGATGTCGCCGTGCGCGGTGAACGAGAGCACGGCGTAGGTCAGGGCGCCGGTCACCGAGGTGAGGAAGGTGGAGGCGAGAGCGGCGGGCGCGACCTGCGCGACGGGCATGCCGCGGCCGACGAGGACGGGCCCGAGAATGGAGCCACCGCCGATGCCGTAGACGCCGCCGACCGTGCCGACCGCCAGCGAGAGCCCGACGACGAAGCGCTCGGACGGGGCGCTTGCACGGTCACCGCGCGGAGGGCGCAGGGTGCGGGCGCACAGCCATAGGCCCAACGGTGCCAGGAGCAGGCCCACCAGGGCGCGGAAGACGGTCGGACCGGGGACGGCGAAGACCCGGATGACCGCTCCGACGACGACGCCGGGCAGGGTCCCCAGGACCAGCAGCCGGGTCAACGCACCGCTCAACTGCCCGCGACGGTGGTAGCGCGCCAGCGCGCCAGGGCCGGCGACCACGTTGAACAAGAGGTTCGTCGGGGTGACCGCCGGACTGGGCACGTTCAGAACGCTGAGCTGGACCGGCAGCAGGAACACCGCTCCCGACACCCCGACCGGTGCCGTCACCGACGCGATGAGCGCCCCGGCCGCCAACCCGAGCAGTTCGGTCTGTCCTGTCATCGTCATCGGGGAGTCGCCGGCGCCGTCATCCGGCAAAGCATGCCTTATCGGCCGGACGGAGAAGGCTCGGTGCGGGTGCTCAGTTCCCCACACCGAGGGTGGACATGAACGCGGACGGGTACCGATCGCCGCGCGCCACGCCCGGCGGCACCGCCTTCTCGATCTCGGCGAGGTCGTCCGCGGTGAGGTCCAGCTCCATCGCGGGCAGCGCCTCGGCCAGCCGTTCGCGGGTGCGGGCGCCGACCAGCGGCACGATGTCCCGGCCTTGCGCGGCCACCCAGGCGATGGCCAGCTGGGCGACGGTGGCCCCCTTCGCGTCGGCGACCCGGCGCAGCGCCTCCACGAGGGCGAGGTTGTGCTCCACGTTCCCGGCCGCGAACCGCGGGCTGGAGCCGCGGCCGTCGCCGGGACCCGCGGTGCGGCCGGCCCTCCAGTGGCCGGAGATGAGGCCGCGGCCGAGCACGCCGTAGGCGGTCAGGCCGATGCCCAGCTCCCGCAGCGTGGGCAGGACCTCCGCCTCCACCGCACGGGAGATCAGCGAGTACTCGATCTGCAGATCGGCGACCGGGTGCACGGCGTGCGCCCGGCGGATCGTCGCCGCGTCGACCTCCGAGAGCCCCAGGTACCGCACGTACCCGGCGTCGATCATGTCCTTGATCGCGCCCACCGTCTCCTCGATCGGCACCGCCGGATCCAGCCGCGCGGGGCGGTAGACGTCGATGTGGTCGGTGCCGAGCCGGGTCAGCGAGTAGGCCAGGAAGTTCTTCACCGCCTCGGGGCGGCCGTCCGGCCCGCCGAACTCCGTGCCCGGGCCCCGCAGCATGCCGAACTTGACGCTCAGCTGGTAGCCGTCGCGATCCCGGCCGCGCAGCGCCTCGGCGAGCAGCAACTCGTTGTGGCCCATGGCGTAGAAGTCGCCGGTGTCGATCAGCGTGACGCCGCCGTCCAGCGCGGCGTGCACGGTGGCGATGCTCTCCGCGCGGTCGGCCGCGCCGTAAGCGCCCGACATGCCCATGGCGCCCAAGCCCAGCGCGGAGGTGGCCGGTCCGTTGTCGCCCAGTGTCCGTGTCTGCATCAGGTCTCCGTTCCCGAGGTCGTCCTCCAACCCTGCGCCCGAGCCGGAACGTGCGGGAGCGGAGCGTTCATCGTGGGAGAGCCGCTCCCTGGATACGCCCGCCCGCCGCGAGGGACGATGGGGTCGTGCAACGTGACCAGCTCGCCGACTTCCTGCGCCGCCGCCGCGAGGCGATCCGCCCGGCCGAGGTCGGCATCGCCGACGGCCCCCGGCGCCGCACCACCGGCCTGCGCCGGGAAGAGGTGGCCATGCTCGCCGGCATGTCGGTGGACTACGTCGTACGCCTTGAGCAAGGCCGCAGCAGCCAGCCCTCGCCTCAGCTGCTCGGCGCGCTGGCCCGGGCCCTGCGGCTGTCCGACGACGAACGCGACCACCTGTTCCACCTGGCCGGCCACCGGCCCCCGCCCGCCGACGGAACGGCCCGCCTGGCCCGCGCCGGCCTGATGCGCATGCTCGACCTGCTGGGCGAGACCCCGGCGCTGGTGCTGTCCGACCTGGGCGAGGTCCTCGCCCAGAACCGGACGGCCGTCCTGCTGACCGGCGACCACACGGGCTTCTCCGGCGACCGGCGCTACATCGTCCACCGCTGGTTCACCGACCCTGCCGCCCGCGCGGTCGCCCCGGTCGAGGAGCGGGAGCACTACGGCCGCCAGATCGTGGCCGACCTGCGCGCGGCCGTCGGCCGCCGCACCGGTGACCCCGTGGTCGCCGGACTCATCGAACGCTTGCAGGCCGCCAGCGCCGACTTCCGGCGGCTCTGGGCCGAGCACGAGGTGGCGGTCCGGCGCGCCGCCCGCAAGACCATGCTGCATCCGCGAGTGGGCCGCATGCTGCTGGACTGCGAGACGCTGGTCACTCCCGACCAGAGTCAGCAGCTGCTGGTGCTCACCCCGGCCGACGCCGAAACCCGCGAGCGGCTGGACCTGCTGCGAGTCCTCGGCATCGAAGACTTCCCCACTGAGGCCGGCACGCCCCAATGACTCGTCACGGCCGGGACGGCGGGGGCGGATCGTTGCGCAATCTGCTGTACATCCAGCCGTCACGCCACCGGCCGGTGCGGAACTCCACCGCGCGCAGGACGCCCTCCAGAGTGAATCCGGCCTATCTCCCAGTACCGGGAGACCCCGAACCCCCGTGCCGACCAGCTCACGAAGCCTGCGGCCGTGCCGTCGGCCTCGACAATGAGCCTGCCTTCGTCCTCGCCCAGGTAGCCGTCGGAGGCGTAGCGCCGCGCCGGGGCCTGCGCGTCGCGGAACCCCGTCCAGTCCAGGCCGATCAATCCGGGCTCTGTCGCAATACGCCGGAACATGGCGAGATCGTCCTCAGTGACCGGACGCAGGCGTATGTCGAGGGCACTCACCACGCCACCTCCGGTGTGATGCGCTCGTCTTGCGTGATCACGTCGCTGCCCTGGACCCTACCTTCCTCCCACCGGACCGCTTGTCGCGCCAACTGCGGCGTACCTGCGGTGTCCGCTCGTCCTGGACGAGCGCGTCGAGACCTCCGCGATGGCGGCGCCAGGAGCCACGGTCAGGGGCGGTGGGATGTGGTCCATTGGGGGTTGATGTGGCCTAGCCAGGCGTCTTGGGCGTCTGCCAAGGGGTGTTCCAGGGGGAGCGGCAGGAAGCGGCAGGCGAACGTCAGGCCGGTGTCTTCTCCGGCGCCGTCGACCGTGTGCGTCCATGTGTCCGGTGTGGTCGCGGGTGCTCGGAGGTGGAAGTAGGTGGTTCTGCGCGGCCGGCGGGTGTCGGGGTGGGGTTTGTCCTCCACGACGAGTTGCTCGACCACGGAAGCGGTGCGCAGCCCGGTCTCTTCGAGCACCTCGCGTAGGACGGCCTGCTCCGGCTCCTCACCGGGGCGGACGCCGCCTGCCGGGATCTGGGTGCCGGCCTGGGGCATGCCGACGTGGTCGAAGACGAGGAGTTCGGGGACGGCGCGGAGCCGGATGACGTAGGCGGCGACGCGGATCCTGGGGCGGGTCACCCGAGCATTGTGGGGTCGCGTGACGGGGTGGTCACGCTGGTGGGGGCAGTTCTTACGGAGATCGAACGTGTGGGGGCGCGATCTGGTGCGGGGCTCGTCGAAGATCATTGACTGGGTCCATGAACGCATCGACTTCCGCTTTCTCCGTTCGGCGTGCCGCCGGCGTCGTGCTGCCCCTCGCGCTGGCCGCGGCGGTCTTCGCCCCGCTGCGGGCGTCGGCGGCCGAGGTCTCGGTCGCGTCCACGACCGTGTCGCCGTCGAGGATCACCTCGGGGGAGGAGGCGATCCAGACGGTCACCCTGGCCGAGCCGGCGCCCGCCGGCGGCGTCGTCGTCGACCTCCTCGACGGCAACGAGTACGAGGACCTGACCTACTGGCAGGCGACCAAGCACAGGGCGACGGTGCCCGCCGGGGAGCGCAGCGTCAGCTTCCCGATCCGGGTGCAGTCCGCGACCAGCCCGGGGACCGTGACGCGGCTGACCGCCGGTGTCGGCGGCTCCGTCGCGGAGACGTCCGTCACCGTCGACCCGATCGACGCGCGGGTGCAGGACGTCACCTCCTTCACCGTGGACAAGCGCATCGCGGTCGAGGGAAGCAAGATCACCGGGACGGTGAAGCTCAAGTCCCCGGCACCGATCGGCGGGCTCGCCGTGGACCTGCGGAAGATCCCGTACGAGAGCGCGGCCGTGTCGTTCCCGGCCTACGCGGTGGTGCCGGCCGGGGCGACCAGCGCCACGTTCGCCATGGACGTCACGGCCTACGACCGGCCGCGTTTCGCGACCGTCATGGCCGCACTGAGCACCGCCAAGCAGTTCGTCGGCGCCATCGGCGTGCCCAAGAAGTACTCCATCGGCGTCCTCGGGCCGGTGCGGCACCAGCCGGGCAACGTCGAGAACTTCGGCGCGGTCGGCCTCGGTGACATCTGGCACCCGTTCGGCGCCCGGATCAACCTGACGAGCGACAACCCCGGCGTCCGCGCCTACTTCAGCGATCTGCCCTCCGACGGCAGCATCCCGTCCGACCAGGCCGGCGCCCAGTTCAGGATCTCCGTCGACCCGTCGGTCCCGGCCGGCACCAAGGTCAAGCTCACCGCTTCCTGGGTGCTCGGCCCCTCCCCGGTCACCACGGAGTTCACCGTCGAGGACTAGCCGCGAGGCGCCTTTCGCCGGGCGGGCATCGCCCGTCCGGCGAGCGGCCGTCAGGCGAGCGGCCGTCAGGCGACTGGCCCGCTCGGCGCGGCGGATCTAAATTGGGTCCACGTGCGGATCATCTCCCTGAACGCCTGGGGCGGCGCGATGTTCGACGACCTCGCCCCCTGGGTCGACGCGTGCGGCGCCGACGTCCTGTGCCTGCAAGAAGTCACCCACACGCCGGGCCTCGGCGGCTGGACGCGCTTCGACGACGCGGACCGGTCGCTGCCCCAGCGGGCGAACCTCCTGGCCGATGTCCGCGAGCGCCTCCCGCACCACCACGGGCTGTTCACCGCGAGCGACGCGGGTCCCGTCCAGGATCGGCAGCGGCGGTTCCACCGGCAGGACTTCGGGCTGGCCACCTTCGTCGCCGAGGCATTTCCCCTGGTCGGCGTCCGGTCCGCGTTCGTGCACGGCGCCTACACCGAGCACCGCGACGGATGGCCGAACGACGGCCGGCCCCGAGCCGCGCTCGCCGTGCGCGTGCACGACCGCCGGGCGGAGCGGTTCGTCACCGTCGTGAACCTCCACGGCCTGCGCGATCCGCGCGGCAAGGCCGACACCCCGGCCCGCCAAGCGCAGGCCGAACGGCTCGCCGACCTCGTCGAGGGGGCGCGCGAGGACGGCGACCTGACCGTGGTGTGCGGCGACTTCAACCTGCTCCCCGACAGCACGACCTTCAAGACCCTCGCAGACCTCGGGCTGACCGACCTGGTCGGCGACGCCGACACCCGGACCTCCCGCTACCCGAAGCCGCTCCGGCACGCGAGCTACCTGCTGGTCTCCGACCCCGGCGCGGTGGCACGGTTCGAGATCGCGACCGCGCCCGAGGTGTCCGACCACCGGGCTCTGGTGCTCGACCTCTGACGGCGGGGAACGCGGCAGGACAAGGGGGTCAGGAGCCGCTCTCGTCGGTGCGGGCGCCGGCGAGGACGGCGTCCAGCAGGCCCGGGTAGCGGGCGTCCAGGTCGTCGCGGCGCAGGGTCAGCAGGTTCTCCCGGCCGGACGGCTCCTGGAAGATCACGCCGCTGTCGCGGAGCACGCGCCAGTGGTGGGTCATCGTCGACTTGGACGTGATGCCCAGTTCGGCGAGCACGCTGCCGCAGTTGCGCTCGTCGGCGCCGTCCAGCACGCGGACGGCGGCCAGCCGCACCGGATGGCCGAGCGCCGACAGCACCCCGTCGACGCGGATCTGGTCGCGGTCCGGGTGGCGGTACCTCATGGTCCAACCGTAGCGCGACGGTCGAACGATCCGCCGGGTTCCCTTGCATATTTGTACGACCGTACGCGAGTATTCGTACAGTCGTACTCCGGATGGCGGCTCCGTCCGCCGCCCGTCCCCCTAGAGACCGCGAAGGGTGTCCTTGGCATGTCCGCTGTAACGAGGCAGCCCGCCGGGCGGCTGGGCTGGATCCTGGCCCTGCTGGCGCTCGCGCAACTGATCTACGCGCTGGACCTGAACATCGTGTTCGTGGCGCTCCCGGAGATAGGCGCCGAACTCGGCTTCCCCGGCCAGACGCAGCAGCTGGTGGTGAGCGCCTACGTCGTGTTCGCGGGCGGGTTCCTGCTGTTCGGCGGCCGCGCGGCCGACCTGCTCGGCCGCCGCCGCGTCTTCGTGCTCGCCCTGGCCCTGTACGCCGTGTCGTCCCTGGCGGGCGGCCTCGCGCCGTCCCCCGCCGCGATCGTCCTGGCGCGCGCGGTGCAGGGGATCGGCGGCGCGCTGCTGCTGCCGTCCACCCTGTCGCTGATCAACACGTTGTTCGCCGAGGGACCGCAGCGCAACCGGGCGCTGGCGGTCTGGGGCGGCGCGGGCGCCAGCGGCCTGACCATCGGGGCGCTGCTCGGCGGCGTGCTCACGGAGAACCTCGGCTGGCCCGCCGTCTTCTACGTCAACGTGCCGCTCGCCGGCCTCGTGGCGCTCGCCGCGCTGGCGGTCATCCCGCCCGACCCGGCCGGCGGGCCGCGGCGGCGCTTCGACCTGCCCGGCTCGCTGACCGTCACCACGGGCGCGACGCTGCTGGTGTTCGCCCTGGTGGAGGGGCCGGAGGAGGGCTGGGCGGACCCGCTGGTGATCGGCGCGCTCGTGGCGGCCGCCGCGCTGCTGGCGGCGTTCGCGGTCATCGAACGGCGCAGCGCCGATCCGCTCATGCCGTTCCGGCTGTTCCGCAACCGGAGCCTGACCATCGGCCTGAGCGTCACCTTCATCTACATGGCGACCTTCGGCGTGCTGCCGTACTTCCTGACCGTGCTCATGCAGAGCGTGCACGGCTACAGCGCCCTGCAGACGGGGCTGGCCTTCCTGGTCCCGTCGCTGGCGATCGCCACCGGCACCCAGCTGGGCGAGCGGCTGACCACCCGGATCGGCCTGCGCGCCACGCTGCTCATCGGCTTCGCGATCGGGGCCGCCGGCACGGCCGCCATGGCGGTCGGGTTCGACGCCGGCGCCGGTTACGGGCTGCTCGTGCCCGGGCTCATCGTCTCCGGCGTCGGCCAGGGCATCGTCTGGACGGCCATGTGGATCGCCGCCGCCACCGGCACCGCCGCACACGAGCAGGGCGTCGCCAACGGCATCGCCTCCACGACCCTCAACATCGGCAACGCCATCGGCCTGGCCGTGTTCACCGCGCTCGCCGAGATCGGCACCGGCGGCAAGACCGGGGGTGCCCTGCGCGCGGCCACCGCCCACGGCGAGCTCGTCGTGGTGCTTCTCACCGCGGCCGGGATGGTCGCCGGACTGCTGGCCTGCCTCGTGCTGCCGCGTGCCGGCGCGTCCGCCCCGACCGCGGCCGGCACCACCGACCCCGAACACCTCGTCGCGGGCTGACCGCGCCGCCCGCCCCCCGTCCGGGACCTGGACGGGGGCCGGCGGCGGCCGGGGTCCGGCACCGGCGGACGTCGGATACCGTGACGCCTGTGATCTTGAGTCCGCGCTGGTCCCCGACGCGCGAGGGGATCCGGGCGTGGTGCGGTTCGCCGGTGAGGGCCGCCACCTGGCTGGCCACGGCGCAGGTCGCGGCGGGCGGTGCGGTGGGGCTGGCGGGCCTGGCCGCCGTCGCCTTCCCGATCGCGGTCGGCATCGAGCTCGCGCGGTCGGTCGTCGCCCCCCTCGTGGTGCTGGCCGTCGTCCTGGCCGTGGTGCGCGGCTGCACCGCGTTGCAGCGTTCCAGGATCACCGCCTTCACCGGCGCCGATCCCGTCGGGGACCGTCCGAGGCCGTCCTGGCGGCGGTGGCCCTTCACCGCCGGAGCCTGGCGCCAGGTCGCCTACCACTTCGTGGCCGGACCGCTCGCGGTCGCCATGGCGGCGCTGGTCGGCGCGGTCTGGAGCGGCGGGCTGCTGCTCGCCACCGCGCCCGTCCACGCCTGGACGCTGCCGCCGGACGGGCCGCTCGGCTGGAACCCCCGCGCGCCTCTCGCCGTCGCCGCGATGACCGTCGCCGGGGTGCTCCTCCTCCTGCTCGGCCCCGCGCTGGCCGCCGTCCTGGCGCGCGCCGATCTCGCGGTGGCGCGCGCGTTCCTCGGGCCGACCCGGCGCCAGGAGCGCGCGGCGCTGGCCCGCCGGATGTCCGGGCTGGCGGCGAGCCGGGCCGCGACGGTCGAGGCCGCCGACGCCGAGCGCCGCCGGATCGAGCGCGACCTGCACGACGGCGCCCAGCAGCGGCTCGTGTCGCTGGCGATGAACCTCGGCATCGCCCGCGCGACGCTCAAGGACCTGCCCGAGCCCGCCCGGGACGTCGTCGCCCGCTCCCATGAGGAGGCGAAGCTGGCGCTGACCGAGCTGCGCGACTTCATCCGCGGGCTGCATCCCGCCGTGCTCGACGAGCTGGGCCTCGACGCGGCGCTGTCCGGGCTCGCGGGACGGACCCCGATCCCCGTGGACGTAAGGGTGGACCTGCCCGAACGGCCCGCCTCCGCGCTGGAGTCGGTGGCGTACTTCGTCGTCTCCGAGGCGCTCACCAACGTCGTCAAGCACGCGGGCGCGTCCCGGGCCGAGGTGGCCCTCGCGCGCCGGGACGACCGGATCGTGCTGACCGTCGTCGACGACGGCCGCGGCGGCGCGAGCACGGCGGGCGGCAGCGGCCTGGCCGGGCTGTCCCGCCGCGTCGCGTCCGTAGACGGCGCCCTGTCCCTGTCCAGTCCGACCGGCGGCCCGACCCGCCTGACCGTGGAACTGCCATGCGCATTGTGATCGCCGAAGACTCGTTCCTGCTGCGGGAGGGCCTCGTCCGGCTGCTGGAGCTCGGCGGCATGACCGTCGCCGCTGCGGTGGGCGACGCCGACGCCCTGCTGGAGGCGGTGGACGGGCACGACCCCGACCTGGTGGTCGTGGACGTGCGGATGCCGCCCACCCACACCGACGAGGGACTGCGCGCCGCTCTGAAGCTGCGGGAGAACGGGCCGCGGCCGGGCGTCCTGGTGCTGTCGCAGTACGTCGAGGAGCGGCACGCCGCGCAGCTGCTGCGGGGCGACACCACCGGCTTCGGCTACCTGCTGAAGGACCGGGTCGCGGACATGGAGGAGTTCCTGGCGACGGTCCGGCGGGTCGCCCAGGGCGGGACCGCGATCGACCCGGAGGTCGTGTCGCAGCTGCTGAGCCGCAGCGACGGCCCGCTCGACCGGCTGACGCCCCGCGAGCACGAGGTGCTGCGGCTCATGGCCGAGGGCCGGTCCAACGGCGGGATCGCCGAGGAGCTGGTGGTCAGCGAGAGCGCCGTCGCCAAGCACGTCGCGGGGATCTTCGCCAAGTTCGACCTGCCCGGAACGCCGCAGGAGCACCGCCGGGTCCTGGCCGTGCTGAGGTTCCTCAGCGGTGAGTGAGCGATGAGGGGCCTGCGGACGGCCTGGATCGCGCTCGGGGGAGCCGCCACGGTCGCGCTGCTGGGCGCCGGGACCGTCGGCGGGAGGGTGTGGCTGAGCGGTTCGGACGATCCTTCGCAGCCGACCGTCCGCTACTCGCGGATCCACGCGGTGACCAAGGTCGTCGTGGAGTTCGACAGCGGTGACGTGCTGGTCGCGGCGGGCGGGAGCGGGCGCGTCGACGTCGAGCGCCGGTCGCGTGACGGGCGCTTCCTCGACCTCAAGGAGGTCTGGGACGGGGACCTGCTCCGGCTGGCGGGCGGCTGCCGCGACGGGAACGGCGAGCGCGCCACGCACTGCAAGGCCGGGTACGTCCTCCGGGTACCGGCGGCCACCGAGGTCGAGGTGCGCGCCGACACGGGCGACGTCACCGTGGCCGGGCTCACCGGCGCGGTGTCCTGGACGTCCGGCAGCGGCGATCTCGAACTCCGGGACGTGGCCGGGCGCGTCCGCGCGACGACCGACTCCGGCGAGGTGACGGCCACGGCGCTGCGCTCGTCCGCCGTGGAGGCGCGGACCAACACCGGTGACGTCGGGCTGGCGTTCGCCGCCGCGCCGCAGCGGGCGGCCGTGACGACCAACACCGGTGACATCCGGCTGGCGGTCCCCCCGGGCCGGTACCGGACCAGCGCAGACACGATCTCCGGCCGGCGGGACGTCGCCGTCCCGGGGGACGGCGCGTCCCCGTCCGTGCTGGAGGCCCGCAGCAACAGCGGTGACGTGCGGCTGCGGGCCGGCTGACGGCTCGGTCACGGGATCGGTGGACGGATCACTCGCCGCGCGGGGCGGGCCCGCCGGTGAGAAGGCGGGTGGCGACCACGGACGTGCAAACGGCGACCACGGCGCACATCCCGGTGACCGTGAGCACGGAGGTCCACGGGACGGTCAGCGGGAAGTCGCCCACCAGCCCGGTCAGCGCCGCCCGCTGGCCCGCCACGACGGCGACCGCCGCCGCGCCGGCGAGGATCGCGCCGGCGACCGTCGCCACCACGGTCTCGGCGGCCACGAACGTCAGCGTCTCGCGCCGCGCGGCGCCGGCCAGGGTGAGGGCCGACAGCTCGCGGCGGCGGTCCGGGGCCGCCATCACCAGGGTGTTCGCGATCGCGATCAGGGCGAACGCCAGCGCGATCCCGAACACGTTCCCGGTGGCGAGCCCGCTCTTGCGCTGCTGCTCGGCCTGCTCCGCGTCGAGCAGGGACGACCGGGCGGACAGCCGCACGGGCCGGTCGCGCACGGCCGAGCGCAGCGCCGCGGCCACGGCGGAGGCGTCGCCGCCCGCCGCGACCTTCACCTCGATCTGAGCCGGACGGCCACCGCCGGTGGAGGCGGCCGGGATGTAGCCGATCTCGCCGGTGACCGTGGTGCGGGTCAGGGCGGCCACGCGCAGCGCCTCGGACGTGCCGTCCGGCAGCCAGGCCCGCACCCGGTCCCCGGTGCGGACGCCGAACTCCCGCGCGCTGTCGCGGTCCAGGACGAGGGAGTCGTCGCCGAGCCTTTCGAGGGACCCGTCCACGACGTCCGGATGCCGCGTCGCGGTCAGCGCCCGCGGGTCGACGGCGAAGGCCGACAGCGTGCCCAGATAGCGGTCGCCGTCCCCGCTCAGCCGCACTTCGGCGGGGGTGTAGACCGCGACCGCGGCGCCCGGGACGGCGCGCACCCGGTCGACGACGGCCGAGCCGATCCCGCCGTCGCCCTCGGCCGTCAGAACGTAGTCGGCGCTGCTCCCGGCGCGCAACCCCGCCACGTTCGCGGCGTTCGCCGCGTCCTGCGCGGTGAACAGCGCCGCGCCGAGGCCGACGGCCAGCACCACCGGGGTGGCGACGGCGGCGGTGCGCCGTCCGGCGAACAGCGCGCCCTCGCGGACCACCATCGCGCCCGCGCCGAGCCGGCGCAGCGGCCAGGCCAGCGCGGCCAGCACGGGACGGATCAGCAGCGGGGTCAGCAGCGCGCACCCGCCCACCAGCAGGACGGGAACGAACAGGTAGTTCTGCATGCTGAGCGCCACGACCTGGTTGGACTGGACGGCGCCCGCGCTCTTGTAGACGCCGAGGGCGAGCAGGACGCCGCCGAGCACCAGCCGCACCGGCGTCGCCGCCCGGCGCCTGCCGGTGGCCTCCCGCAGCGCCTCCGCCGGGCGGACGCGTCCGGCCCGCCACGACACCACGACCGTGCCGGCCATCGCCGACAGCAGACCCAGCAGGAACGAGATCACCAGCGGGGCGGGACGGGTGTCGACCGCGAGCCAGGGCGGCGCGACGCGATGGTCCACCATCCAGGCGCGCAGGACCCCGGTCGACCGGGCGCCGATCGCGCAGCCGAGGGCCGACGCGAGGACGGCCAGCACGAACGCCTCGGCGAGCACCATCCGCCGCACCTGCCTCGGCGTCGCGCCCACCGTCCGCAGCAGCGCCATCTCCCGGCGCCGCTGCTCGACCACGAAGGCGAAGGTGGCGATGACGACGAAGACCACGACGAAGACGACCAGCATCATCGACGTGCCCGCCATCCCCTCGGCGTCGCGGAGCTGGTCGCGGCCGCCGGCCTGGTCGCGTTCGGCCAGCAGCCGGTCGTCGCCCGTGAGCACTTGTGCGCCCGTCCCCTGGACCGCCGCGCGCACCGTCGCCGCGTCGCCGTACGCGACGACGGCGTCGACCTCGGGCGACAGCCGCGCCGCCTCCCCGTCGGCGAAGAACACGGCGTGCTCGAACCACACCGGAGCCGTGACGCCGGCGACCGTGTAGTCCCCGAAGCCGGAGCCGGTCGCGACCCGGACGGTCCCGCCGACCAGCGACGGGTCGCCGCCGCCGACCACGATCTCGCGCGGCGACTCCGGCGCGTGCCCCTTCACCAGCCGGTACGGGGTGAACGCGGCGGTGCTCCAGGGATGGCCCACCTGCGCGTCCGGGCCGCCGGGAAGCCGCGCGGCGAACGACCGGTCCGCGACCGTCCGGCCGGTGCCGGACAGGGCCCGGACGGTTTGCGGGGGCAGCGGGCTCGGGCGGCTCAGCGGGAACGCGCGCGGGTCGCCGTCGTCGTCCTTCAGCTCCACCGTCACCGGCGCGGTCACCACCGCCGGGGCCTGCGCGTACCGCTGCGGGCCGTGGAACTCGGTGGACGTCACCGCCCGCAGGGTGATCGCCATCATCGCGATGATGCTCGTGCCCAGGGCCAGCGCCAGGAAGGCCCCGGCGTAACTCGCCGCCCGGCTGCGCAGGGTGGCCAGCGCGATCCGGATCACTGCGCCGCCTCCAGACCGGTGATCCGCGCCGCGACCAGCTCCGGCGTCGGGGCCTCCAGGCTCCCGGCGATCCGGCCGTCGGCGAGGAAGAGCACCTCGTCGGCGACCGACGCCGCGACGGGGTCGTGGGTGACCATCACGATCGTCTGCCCCTCGCGGTCCACCAGGTCCCGGAGCAGCGTCATGACCTCGCGCGACGAGCGGGAGTCCAGCGCGCCGGTGGGCTCGTCGGCGAACAGCACCTGCGGGCGCGTCACCAGCGCGCGGGCGATCGCGACCCGCTGCTGCTGGCCGCCCGACATCTCGCCGGGCCGGTGCCGCCGCCGCTCCGCCAGGCCCAGCCGGTCCAGCGCGGCGTCCACGTCCCGGCGCTTCGGCCGCTTCCCCGCCAGCATGAGCGGCAGCGCGACGTTCTGCCGGGCCGTCAGCGACGGCACGAGGTTGAACGCCTGGAAGACGAACCCGATGCGGTCGCGGCGCAGCCGGGTCAGCGCCCCCTCGCTCAGCCCGCTCAGCGAAGTCCCGGCCAGTTCCACGTCGCCGGCGTCGACGCGGTCGATTCCCGCGGCGCACTGGAGAAGGGTGGACTTTCCCGATCCGGACGGTCCCATGACGGCGGTGAACCGCCCGCCGGGAAAGGCGACGGAGACGTCGTCCAGCGCCGCCACCCTGTTGTCGCGGCGGCCGTAGGTCTTGCTGACCCGGCTGATCCGCACCATGACTTCGCTGCTCATGGCCTCGACGGTAGAAGCCGGAGCCCTGCCGGGACCATGACGCGGAGACCCGACTCGACCCTGTACCCAGCACCAGGTGACACCCGGCCCGAGCAGCGAGCGCTACCCCAGCCTGGTCGGCGCGCTCGCCCAAGAGGGCTTGCCGGTGGAGAGGTCACCGTGCGGGACCTCGTGGCCCTCGCCGCGGTCGATGACGTCGTCGAGGGCGGCACGGGCCTCCAGGAGACCCCCGATGGCCTGGTCGAGCCTCGCGCGTTCGGCGCGCAGGCGCCCGATGACCCCCGCGCACGCGGGAGTCGGCAGGGAGTCGTCGCGCAGGCACGAGCTGACCTGGGCGATGGTGGCGGTGGACAGCCCGGCGGCCAGCAGGGCGCGGATCTTCCGCACCGCGCCCACGTCGGCCTCGGCGTAGTCGCGGTAGCCGTTGGGAGACCGCTCGGGCGTGAGCAGGCCCTGCTTCTCGTAGTAGCGGAGGAGCTGCTCGTCGACCCCCGTGCGCCTGGCGAGTTCCCCGATGCGCATGTGAACCGCCTTCGCCGCTTGACCTTGTAACTGGTTTCAGAGTTTACCTTCGTGATCGCCCACCCGAGGCGAGCTCGCCTTGCGGGGGGGCGGTACGGCATGACTACGCAAGGAGATCAAGGACGATGGCAGCACAGGCAGACGTTTTCGTCGTGGGTGCGACCGGGTTGCTCGGCGGCCGGATCGTGTCGGCCTTCCTGGACCGGGAGGTGACCGTGCGCGCGCTGGTGCGCCCGGGCGCCGCCGGTGAGAAGAAGCGAGCGCTCGACGCCCTGCGGGCCAGGGGAGTCGAGCTGGTCGAGGGCGACATCACCGACCCGGCCGACCGGCTGGCCGCCGCCATCGGCGGGGCGCGGACCGTCGTCTCCGCCGTCCAGGGCGGCCCGGAGCTCATCATCGACGGTCAGGCGAACCTCTTGGCGGCCGCCGAGCAGGCCGGCGCGGCCCGGTTCGTCCCCTCCGACTTCGCCATCGACATCACCAAGCTCGACGACGGCGACAACGTCATGATCGGTTGGCGGCGGCGGGCGGCGGCCCTGTTCGCGGGCTCGCGGCTGGGCGTGCTGTCGGTGCTGAACGGCGCGTTCGTCGAGGTGATGACCGGCTTCATGGACCTCATCGACTGGGAGAAGGGCACCTTGTCGCACTGGGGCGACCCCGACCAGCCGATGGACCTGACCACCGTCCAGGACACGGCCCTCTACACCGTCGCCGCAGCTCTCGACCCGGCGCTGGCGGGCGGCGGGACGGCACGCTTCGCCGGTGAGGTCGTCTCGATGCGCGAATTCCGCGAGGCCGTCGAGCGCGGCACCGGCCGGAAGCTCACCTTGCGGACGCTGGGCACGGCCGATGAACTGCGGGCCGAGATCGAGCGCCGCGCCAAGGCGACGCAGAACCCCTTCGACTACGTGGCCCTTCAGTACCAGTGGTGCATGGTCACCGGAAAGGGCAAGTTCGACGCCTTGGACAATGACCGCTACCCGGAGGTCAAGCCGACCTCCGTCGAGGACTTCGTCCGCAGCGCCGACCTGCCGGCCTGACCTGACACCTCCCGTGGGGTTCCGCGAGAGGACGCGCTCGTCGTCGCGGGCCGTCCGGCGCCGGCTCGGTTAAGGGGTCGCGTCGGGGCGGGCCGGCGTTCGATGATGCGAGCATGTTGGATACATCCCTTTATGTGGCTTTTCTCGTCGCCGCGCTCGCCCTGTGCCTCACGCCCGGACCCGACATGATGTTCATCGTGGCCATGGGGGGACGGGGCGGGCCCGGCACCGGCGTGATGGCCGCCGTGGGAGTGGCGACCGGCGCGCTCACCCACGCGATCGCGGCGATGCTCGGCCTGTCGGCGCTGTTCACCACCCTGCCGACGCTCTACCACGTGCTGCGCTGGGCGGGCGCCGCCTACCTGCTCTACCTCGCGGTGAGGTCGTTCCTGGACCGCGGTGAGACCGGCGAGGAGGCCGCCCCCGCGGGACCGGGACGGCTCCGCGCGTTCTGGCAGGGCGTCGTCACCAACCTGCTGAACCCCAAGGTCATCCTGTTCAACATCGCGTTCCTGCCGCAGTTCGTGAATCCGTCACTCGGGCACCCGATGGTCCAGTTCCTCGTCCTCGGGCTGACGCTCGTGCTCATCGGCCTCGCCGTGGACGGGACGGTCGGGCTGCTGTCCGGCCGCCTCGCCCGGCTGCTGCGGCGGAGCCGCCGTGTCGCGCGCGGTCTCAACATCTTCAGCGGCACCGTCTTCACCGGCCTCGCCGTGCGCCTCGTGGCCGTCGCGAAATAGAGGCGCCTCCTCAGCGCCTTCTCAGCGCCGCGCACCGCCGGCGGACGCGGCGGCGGTGTAGCGGCGGGCCAGGCGGGCGCAGGCGTCCTTGAGCTCGGCGGGGCCGACGATCTCGAAGTCGGCGTCGAAGCGCCCGACGGCGGCGGCCAGTCCGCGCCAGGACCACGAGCCCAGCACGAGCCGGCAGCGGTCCGGGCCGAGCTCCTCGACGAGCCCGTCCCGGGAGTAGCGGGACACCGCCGCGGCGGGCAGGTGAAGGATCACCTCGCCGCGGCAGGGCCAGTCGGCCGAGCCGCCGGAGCCGCGGAAACGGCCCGCCACGAACGCGGCCACGTCCCCACCGGGGACGGCGCGGCGGGCGAAGCGAGGCCCCGTCGGGGTGCGCGGGGTGATCCGGTCGGCGCGGAACGTGCGCCAGTCCTCGCGGTCGAGGTCCCAGGCGACGAGGTACCAGCGGCCGCCCCAGGTGACGAGGTGGTGCGGCTCGGCCCGGCGCGGCGGGGCCGGGGCGCCGCCGCCCGCCTCCGGAGGCGAGGCGGACGCGTAGTCGAACCGCACGACCTCGCGGGCGTGGACGGCGGCGCCGAGCGCCATGAGCACGCCGCCGTCCACCTGCGGTCCCGGCCGGGGCACCGGCCGCTCGACGGCGGTGACCTGCAAGGTGTCGATCCGGTGGCGCAGCCGGGACGGCATGACCTGCCTGATCGTCGCCAGCGCGCGCGCCGCGCCGTCCTCGATTCCCGCGCCGGAGGCGGCGGCGATCTGGAGGGCGACGGCGAGGGCGACGGCCTGCTCGTCGTCGAACAGCAGCGGCGGCAGTTCCGTGCCGGCCGCGAGCCGGTACCCGCCGTCCGGCCCCTTGATCGCGGCGATGGGGTAGCCGAGCTCGCGCAGGCGGTCGACATCGCGGCGCACCGTGCGCGGGCTGACGTCCAGGCGCTCGGCCAGCAGCGCGCCCGGCCAGTCCCGGCGCGCCTGGAGCAGCGAGAGCAGCTCCAGCAGCCGCGCTGAGGTCTTCTGCATGCTCCCGATTCTCGCGGAAGAAGCGGCCACAACCTGTCCGCTACCCCTGCGACGGTGGACACCGGGCCCGAGGAAACGGGCACGACCGAACCGAGCGATGAAGGAGTCCGCAATGGCCGTCGACACCGTGACGCACCTGAACTTCCGAGGCGATGCGCGCGAGGCGCTGTCCTTCTACCGGTCCGTGTTCGGCGGGGACATGGCCGTGATCACCTACAAGGACGCCGGAAACGTCCAGGACCCGGCCGAGGCGGACCAGGTGATGTGGGGCCAGGTGGCCGCCGGCAACGGGTTCCGCGTGATGGCGTACGACGTGCCGTCGAACCTGCCGTGGAACCGGGGCGAGAACTCGTTCTTCGTCTCGGTGCGCGGTGAGACGGCCGAGGAGATCACCGGCTACTGGGAGAAGCTCTCCGAGGGGGCGAGCGTCCGGCAGCCTCTGGGCTCCGCCCAGTGGGCGCCGCTCTACGGGATGCTCGTGGACCGGTTCGGCGTCATCTGGGTCCTGGACGTCGCCAGCGGCTACGACGCGTCCTGACCCGATGGCCGTCCTCGACACCCGGGCGCTGGGCCGCGCGACGCTCGCCCGGCAGCTGCTGCTCGACCGCGCCGACCTCACGGCTCACGACGCGATCGGGCACCTCTGCGGCCTGCAGGCGCAGGAACCGCAGGAGCCGTTCGTCGGGCTCTGGTCGCGGCTGCGCGCGTTCGACCCGGCGGAGCTCTCCGACCTGCTGACCGGAAGGCGCGTGGTGCGGACGCACCTCATGCGCCGCACCGTCCACCTCGTCACCGCCGAGGACGCCCTGTCCTGGCGGGCCCGGCACGAGCCGATGCTGCGCCAGCGGGTCCTCGGGGTCTACCGCCGCGAGTTCGCCGGGGTGGACCTCGACGAGCTCGCGGCGGCGGGACGGGCGGCGACGGCCGACGGCGAGCCGCGCACCATGGCGGAGCTGGCGCGCGCGGTCGCGGGACGGTGGCCGGACCCGTCGCCGCGCGCCCTGGGCGAGATGCTCGTCTCCGCGCTCGTCCCGAATGCGCAGATCCCGCCGCGCGGGCTGTGGCGGACCAGGGCGGGGGTGCGCAACGTCCCGCTGTCCTCCTGGCTCGGCCGCGAGGCCGACCCTCCGTCCGCGGACGCCTCCGACCCGGTGGGGCAGGTGCTGGTGCGGCGCTACCTGGCCGCGTTCGGGCCCGCCGCCTCGGCCGACGTGCGCGCCTGGTGCGGGCTCGCGGGACTGCCCGCCGCGATCGCCGCGATGCGCGACGAGCTGGTCGCCTTCCGGGACGAGCGAGGCCGCGAACTGCTCGACCTCCCCGACGCGCCGCGCCCCGACCCCGACACGCCCGCTCCCGTGCGGTTCCTGCCCGCCTACGACAACGCGATCCTCGGCTACCACGACCGCAGCAGGATCATCGACGACGACCACCGCGGCCTGTCCGTCACGGGCGCTCGCGTGGTGCTGGTCGACGGTCGGGCCGCCGCGACCTGGAGCGCCGACGCCGGCACCGTGGTCGTCGCCCCGCTGCGCCGCTTCTCCCGCGCCGAGCGCACCGCCGTCGCCGAGGAGGGGCGGTCGCTGGCGTCGTTCCTCTCCGACGGCGACGCCGACGGCGTCCGGATCACCGATCCGGCGTAGGCCGGGCGTGCCGCGCGGAGGGCGCCGCGTCAGGCCCAGCCGTGGACGCTGAACGCCTCACCGCGCATGATCGCGGCGAGCGCCAGCGCGCAGTGCGGGATCACGTCGCCGGGCGGCCGGACCGGGTCGATCCACACCGCCTCGGACGCCTTGTCCGGCTCGGCGGCGCGCGGTTCGCCCTCCCAGCGGTCGAAGCGGAACCAGAAGTCGCTGACCGCGTGGCACGGGCCCGGCAGCGTCTCGGCGGTGCGGTGCATGACATGGGCGAAACGGGCGTCCTCGCGGCGCAGCCGGACCCCCGTCTCCTCGCGGGCCTCGCGGATCGCGGCCGCCAGCACGTCCTCGCCGGGCTCGATCCGCCCGGCGGGAGGGCAGAGCCACCCGTCGGCGTACCCGGTGTTGTAGCGCCGCAGCATCAGGACCTGGCCGTCATGGCGCCGCAGGACGACATGGGGCGCCACGAAGGACCCGTACCAGCCGCCGCTCCCGTCCCATTCCGGCGGCGCTGCGACCTCGCGCGCGGAGACGATCCCGAGACGCCCGGCCATGTGCGCTTCGGCCTGGGCCGCACCGCCCGCCAGGTCGACCATGGGGACCGCGGCGGACAGCATGACGTCGGCGAGCTCGTCCAGCACATCGGACCTGCTCTTGTGGACGCCCTTGCGGGGATTGCCGCCGGTCATCCCGATGTAGGCCTCGGCGACCTCGCCGACCTCTTCGGCGAGCTTCAGCACCAGCGTCTGGGTCGGCACCTCGGACAGGTAGCCGGCCCTGATGCGGGCGGTGTCGGCCCAGAAACCGCGGCACGGCTCGGTGGTCTCGGAGGAGGTCACGGCGTCGAGCCTAGGAGCCGGAGGGGCGCCCGTCCCGGTTTCTCGAACATCCGATCGAATTTTTGCCCGGCCCCGTTCGCGGTTCCCGACTCCGCCGGAGGGCGCTTCTAACTACACTTGTAGCAGCTAGCACGACCGGGGCCGGGCTGCGATGCTTCACCGTGGCCGGGCGCCTCGGGACGGCTCCGGCGTACAAGAGAAGAGGGGATGGAAGGCATGGTCTTCAAGCAGTTGCTGGGCGCCTTCGGGGTGGGCGGCCCTTCGGTCGAGACGGTGCTGGCCGGCCCGCACGGACGTCCGGGCGAGTACCTGTCCGGCGAGGTCCGCGTGCAGGGCGGAGACCGTGACGTCCACATCCACCAGGTCGTGCTGAGCCTCGTCACCCGCGCCGAGTACGAGCACGGCGACCACGAGGGAAGCGGCGGCCTGGAGTTCTACCGCGGGGCGATCACCGGGGCCTTCCACCTGGGCGCCGGGCAGTACCACGCGATCCCGTTCCAGATGCCGCTGCCGTGGGAGCTCCCCGTCACCGAGGTCTACGGGCAGCACCTGCACGGCATGGCCATGGGCGTGCGGACGGAACTGGAGGTCGCCGGGGCGGTGGACGCCGGCGACCTGGACCCGGTCTCGGTGCTGCCCCTGCCGTCCCAGCAGCGCGTCCTGGACGCGTTCGGGGCGCTGGGGTTCGCCTTCAAGGGCGCCGACGTCGAGCAGGGGCACATCGCCGGCCTGCACCAGGAGCTGCCGTTCTACCAGGAGATCGAGTTCCACGCGCCGCCGCAGTACGCGGGACGGATCAGCGAGGTCGAGCTCACCTTCGTCGCCGACCCGCACGGCCTGGCGGTCGTGCTGGAGGCCGACCAGCGCGACACCTTCCTCTCCGAGGGCGACGACGTCTTCGGGCGCTTCCACGTCTCCCATGAGGAAGCCCTTCACATGGCGTGGGAGCACGAGCTGGAGTCGTGGCTGCAGGTCGTGGCCGGGCACGCGGGCGGCCACGGCTTCGGCGGGCACGGCTACGGCGGCCACGGGGGCGGGCACGGCTTCGGCGGACACGAGTACGGGCACGAGGGGTTCGGCCACGGCGCCCATCACGGCGAGCACCACGGCGGCCACGGGCCGGGCTGGGGCGGCGTGGCCGCGGGCGCGGCCGGCGGTCTCGCGGCCGGGTTCGTCGCCGGTGCCGTCGTCAACGAGATGCTCGATGACGACGACAACGGCGGAGACGACGACGGCGGGGACGACGACTCGTTCGACACCGGCTTCGCCCAGCAGGCCGTCCAGAGCGCCTACCAGGAAGCCGCCTACGAGCAGGCGTACGAGGACGCCTACGAAGACGCGTACGAGGACGCGATGGACACGTACGAAGGCGACGACTGACCCGAGGCGCCCCCGCGCGGCCCGGCGCCCGCCTCGGGCATCACGCCTCCCGCACGCTGATCGCGGCACGCGGGTGGCGGGGCTTCTCGATCTCGTCGAGCAGCGCGATCGCGAAGTCCGCGTAGGTGATGCGGCTGGCCGGATCGCCGTGCTCCGCGACGGCGTACCGGCCGGTCGGGGCGCCGTCGTGGTCGAAGTCGCCCGCGGGCGCCACGTACGTCCAGTCGAGGTCGGAGGCCCGGAGCTCGTCCAGGCCCGCCGCGTGGCCGAGGTAGAAGGACCGGTACTCGTTCGGGTAGCCGGGCTCGTCCATCAGCGGAGCGCCGGACGGCCCGGGCATGATCGACGCGAGCCCGACCACGAGCAGGCGGCGCACGCCGGCCCCGGCCAGCCCGGCGGCCAGCGCGCGGGACGAGGCGGTGAAGAAGTCGTGCGGCGGCGCCGCCAGGTCCGCGGCGGCGCTGACGGCGGCGTCCTGCCCGGCGGCGGCCCGCCCGACGGCGGCCGCGTCGGTGACGTCGCCCGCCACGACCCGCGCGCCGGCCAGGTCGCCGTGGCGCGCCGGGTCGCGCACCACGGCGGTCACGCTGTGGCCGCGCCGGTGCGCCTCGGCGACGGCCTGCCGCCCGGCCCGGCCGCCCGCGCCGAAGACCACGATGTTCATGGGGAACCGCCTTTCACCAGGGCCGGGAATCGGTGCGCCCGGCCGGTGCGCCGACGTTAACGGGGGCCGTGGTTTCCATCGGGATACCGGTTATCGTGAGGGCATGAGGGAGCCTTTGCCCGCCGACATGTTCGACGAGCTGTGCCCGTCCGCCCTCAATCCGATCCGGTTCGGCGACAAATGGGCGGGGCTCGTCATCCGCTGCCTGGAACACGGACCGCGCCGGTTCTCCGAACTGCGCGTTCCGCTGAGCCGCGTCACGCCCAAGGTCCTCACCCGGTCGTTGCGGTCTCTCGAACGGGACGGGCTCGTCGAGCGCACCGTCCACGCCGGGGCGACGCCACATGTCGAGTACGAGCTGACCCCGCTCGGCCGCAGCATGCTCCAGCCGATGGCCGCGGCGTGCGCCTGGGCCGAGGAGCACTGGGACGAACTGCTCGACGCCCGCGAGTCCTACGACAGCGCCACCCGTCTGGACCGCACCGGATGATGACGTTCCGATGTCGGGGCGGCGGCTTTCCATGAGTGAATGGGCGGACGGTGATCGCTTCCACCCCGAGGTCCGCTCATGAGGCTCATTTGCGACTACTTCCGGGCGCCCGACAGGACGACGGCCCTGTTCCTGCACTTCCCCGAGTATTGGACGGACACCGCCCTGCCCGACGCGGAGGCGGTGCGGCTGAAGAGCATCGATCCGTACGTCATGCTCGGCAGGCTCGTCAGCCTCCTGCTGTCCCGGGCGACCTTCGAGGACGTGCTGTTCTCCGGTTTCCCCGAACGGGACGTCCCGGAGCCGGAACTGCTGACTCCGGAGGACGACGACCCCATCATCGTCGAACTGGACGTCATGGTGCGGGACACCCTGGCCAAGGCCACGCAGGCGGAAATGGACGCGGCGGCGCCGTTATGGGCGCAGACGGAGGAGTTCGTCGGCAACGAGTTCTTCGACCTGCCGGAGGTGCGTAGATCGGTCGCCGACCTGGCGGGCCTGGCGGGCCGCGCCCGGGAGGCGGGCCAGATGATGTACTGCCTCATCTGCCCGTTCCCGCGAATAGTCGAATGGCTGCCCCCCGAAACGGATTGACGCGACGGCCTGCGGTGATGGTCCGCGGCGATGCGAGCGACCTTCCGCGCGGTCCGTCAACGGGCGCCGGCCGGGCGGTGGCGGATCCGGCGGGTCTCCAGGGCCAGGTAGCCGGCGAGGGTCAGGACGGCGGCCGATTCGAGGCCGAGCGCCAGCCACACGGTGGTCCGGTAGCCGTACTCGTGGAAGCCGAAGAGCGTGGCCTGCTCGCTGATGAGCAGGCCGATGATCGTGCCCAGCAGGAACACGATCCCGCCGAGCGCGACGAGCGCGTGCGGAGCGCGGCCGATCAGCGGCAGGGACCGGACGAGCGGGATGGACGCGAGCGGTACGAGCAGGGAGATGCCCAGCACCACCGCGCTGGCGAAGTTGGCCGCGAACAGCGGCCCGATGATCGGGATGACGCGGTAGTAGTCGGCCATGTACTCGTACAGGTGCACCGCGCCGACGCCGAACAGCAGCAGCGCCGACAGGTGGCGCAGCAGGGCCGGGGACAGGGCCCCCGTGCCGGTGAGGTCAGGGCTGGTAGCCACCATGGGCACTCCCGGTGGTCTGGATCTGTCCTTGCGGGGTGAGGGCGAACCAGGGGGAGCCGAACTGCGTGATGCCCTGGCCCTGGGCGTCGCCGCGTCCGGTGTCGGCCTGGTAGTAGTACAGCGGGTGCCCGGCGTAGACGATCTGGCGCGGCCCGTCGGAACGGGCGATCGTGGTCAGCATGTCCGGCTGGGCCCCGCCGGACGTCCCGGGCCGTCCCTGGGACGTGGCCGGGGGCCAGATGCTCGCGCACGCGCCGGAGCAGGTGGACCGGTTCGGCGGGTCGGCGGCGAACACGTACAGCGTGCGGCCCTTGCCGTCGACCAGGACCGGTCCGAGCTTCGGCACGGCGGCCGACGTGACCTGCTGGCGGCCGGGGTCCTGGGAGTTCGTCGCGAATGCGCAGCCGGCGGCCAGCAGGCCCGCCGCCGCGACGGCGGACCACCGCGGAGGCGCGGTCCGCGCGCGCGACGTGTCAGGAGCCACCTTTCTCGACCTTCTGGCCGGCCGAGGACACCACGTACCACCCGGCGCCGAACTGGGTGAGCCCCTGCCCCTTGGCGCTGCCCTTCACGCCGCCGTCGGGCGTGTAGTAGTAGAGGGGGTGCCCACCGTAGGTGACCTGCTTCTTCCCGTCGCTTCTGGTGGTCGTGCCGAGCTTGGACGCCTTGGCGTCGGAGCCGGCATGCGGCGTGCCCGTGGTCGTGACGGGCGGCCACACCGCCGCGCAGGCCCCGGCGCAGGACGACTTGCCGCCCTGGTCCTTCTCGAACAGGTAGACCGTGCGGCCTTCGCCGTCCACCAGGATCTGCCCGAGGTTGCCGACCTTCGCCGTCGCGATCGTTCCGCCCTCGTTCGAGGTGTTCGGCGCGGACGTGGCGGCCAACGGCACGGCGGGACGGTGCGCGTGGGCGCCGCCCGAGCCGCCGCACGCGGTGGCCGCGGCCGCGAGCGCCGCGACGGGCACCGCCATGCGCACGCCTCGGCTCCGCCACGGCCGGGTCGAGTGCGAGGTGCTGCGCAGAGTCGTCCGGGACATCGCAGGACGTCCTTTCCTGGAGAGCTCGGTACCGGTCGAGCCGATGCCTTCCTTTCCGGCTCGGCACGTACCCGCGGAAGCGGCGGGCGAACTGACTTGCCGAGACGCTGACCTGCCCTTTCTCGGTCATCGGAGAGTCCATGGCGAAGCCTTGAGGGACGGCCCTGCGCCTCCGCTCAGCCGCGCGGGTCGGGACCTTCGGTGAGCCCCCACATCTCGGCGAACCGGCCCCCCGGACGCGGAAGATCCCGATCCAAAAAAGGGGGCTTGGCGGGGTGGGTGGTGGCGGCCTCCGGTCCCCGTCAAGCCCGGTGCCGGCGGACGGCGCTGTCCGCCGGCGGATATGCGGCGGGGCGGTCAGTACCCGCCGGGCTTGCTCGTGGTGGGCGCCGGCGACGTCGGCGCCTTGGTGCCGGTCGGCGACGGGCTGCCCGGCGCGCCGCCGCCGCCACCCGCGCCGGCGACGGTCAGCTGGGTGTGCATGCCGAGCGCCCGGTGATTGTCGACGGGGCACCACATCTGGTAGGTCCCGGACTTGAGGGCGACCTTCAGCGTCCCGGTGGAGCCGGGCTTGACGCCCGTGATCATCTTCGTGCCGCTGATGCCCGGCCCGGAGATGGCCAGCCCGTGCACCATCGTGCCGGTGTTCTTGGCGACGAAGGTGTAGGCGCCCGGCTTGAGGCTGGTCATGGACGGCGTCAGCGTGTACTCCTTCTCGGTCACGGTGACGGTCGTGGTCTTCGCGTTCGGGCTCGGGCTCGTGGTCGCGTGGGCGGCCCCGGCGGGGACGAGCGCGCCGGCCGCGAGGAGGGCGGCCCCGACTGTGGTGGAAATGGTGGATTTGTTCATAATTGCCGGGCTCCCCGCCGCCCCTCCCGGCCAAACCGTGCGGGTGTCGCCGAAACCGCAGGTCAACGCCCGGTTCGGCGGAGGTCGACCAGCGGGCGCGAGCCCCTGCGCGCGACGGCGTGCCGCCCCCTCGGACCCCGGCCGTGTCACAGGCGGCCGGGGCTGTCTCGTCTCGGGTCCGAAAGTCGGGGCCCGAAGCGGGAAGGTGAAGGTCATGCGCGTGTTCGTGGCAGGCGGGAGCGGGGTGCTGGGGCGGCGGCTGGTGCCGCAGCTCGTGGCGCGGGGCCACCAGGTGACGGCGACGACGACGAGCGCCGCCAAGCTCGACGTGCTGGAGCGGCTCGGCGCCGAGCCCGTCGTGATGGACGGGCTGGACGCGGCGTCCGTCGGCGAGGCGGTCGCGGCCGCCCGGCCGGACGCGGTCGTCCACCAGATGACGGCGATCTCGATGGCGCACGCCGGCAAGCCGGACATCAAGCACCCGGACCGCTGGTTCGCGCTCACCAACCGGCTGCGCACCGAGGGGACCGACCACCTGCTGGCCGCCGTCGAGGCGACCGGCGTGCCGCATGTCGTCGCGCAGGGCTACGCGAGCTGGAACGGCATCCGCGAGGGCGGCTGGGTGAAGACCGAGGACGACCCGCTCGACCTGCTCGAGGGGACGGCGGCGCAGGTCGGGATGGAGGCGATGCGGCACGTCGAGGAGTCGGTCCTCAGGGTGGGCGGCGCGGTGCTGCGGTACGGGGCGTTCTACGGGCCGGGCGCCATCGACGACCAGGTGGAGCTGGTGCGCAAGCGGCAGTACCCGCTCGTCGGGCGCGGCACCGGGTACAGCTCGTGGATCCATCTCGACGACGCGGCGAGCGCCACCGTCCTGGCCGTGGAGCGCAAGGCGCGCGGCGTGTTCAACGTCGTGGACGACGAGCCCGCCCCGGCGAGCGAATGGCTGCCCCACCTGGCCGCGTGCGCGGGGGCGAAGCGGCCGATCCGGGTCCCGGTGTGGCTGGCCCGGCTGCTCGCCGGTGACCAGGCCGTCATCATGATGACGGAGGGGCGGGGGTTCTCCAACGCCAAGGCCAAGCGCGAGCTGGGCTGGGAGTTGCGCCACCCGTCGTGGCGGCAGGGCTTCGAGGAGGAGCTGGCGTGAGCAGGGCCGAGGAGTTCCAGGAGCTGCGTCCGCTGCTGTTCTCGATCGCGTACCGGATCCTCGGCAGCGTGAGCGAGGCCGAGGACGCGGTGCAGGAGACGTGGCTGCGGTACGAGGGTTCGGCGGCGCGGCCCGTCTCGGCGAAGGCGTACCTGTCGGCCGTGGTGACGCGGATCTCGATCGACGTGCTGCGCTCGGCCCGCGTCCGGCGGGAGCAGTACGTCGGGCTGTGGTTCCCCGAGCCGCTGCTGGCGGACCCCTACGAGGACCCGCAGCGGTCGGCGGAGCTGGCCGACTCGCTGTCGATGGCGGCCCTGCTGCTCCTCGAACGGCTCAGCCCGCTGGAGCGGGCGGTGTTCGTGCTGCGGGAGGTGTTCGGGTTCGGTTTCCCGGACGTCGCGTCGGCGGTGGGGAGGTCGGAGGCGGCGTGCCGCCAGCTCGCCGTGCGCGCGCGCCGGCACATGGACGCGGGACGTCCGCGGTTCGAGGCGGACCGGCGCGAGCGCGAGGAGCTCGCCGGGCGCTTCTTCGACGCCTTCACCGAAGGGGACGTCGACGGCCTGCGGGAGCTGCTCGCCGCCGACGCGCAGCTGGTCAGCGACAGTGGCGGCAAGGCGCCGCGATGGGGCGAGGGCGTCGCCGGGGCCGCGAAGGTGGCGCGCGCGCTGGCCACGCTGGTGCGGCCGTTCCTGGAGATCGGCGGCGCGGTGGAGCCGTGCGAGGTGAACGGCCAGCCGGGCGCGGTGTTCCGCGACCGGGACGGCAGGGTCGTCAACACGTGGTCGCTGGACATCCTCGACGGGCGGATCCAGATGATCCGCACGGTGCTCAACCCGGACAAGCTCGGGCATGTGGGGCCCGTCGCGGACGCCTGGGCGGTCGTCCGGGAGACGGCGCGGGTGCACCGGACGCCCGGCTGACGGCCCACCTCGCGCCCTCACCGGCGGAACCCGCGGGCTGGACGGACCGTCTGATCTCGGGCGTCGGCGAGCACATGGGGGGATACCGGATGAGGGTTCGGAAGATGCCGTTCCGGCGCGGCCGCCTCCCCTGGGTGATCGCCGCGGTCCTGATCGTCGTCGCGGGGGCGGTGGTGACGGTGGTGGCGGTCCTGGACGAGCCCGCCCGGACCCACATCTGCGGCTGCAAGCCGCCGCCGGACACCAGCGGGCTCGACCGCGTGCCCCGCGACTGGCAGGAAGCAGCGGCGCACCGCGACGCCCAAGCGGCGTGGCGGCTGCTCACGCCCGAGGCGCAGCGGCGGTACGGGTCGCCGCGCGGCCTGCGGACGAAGCTGGGCCGCCTCGCGCCGGACCCGCACGGCTCCGCGAAATGGACGCTCGTCGACGAGATCACGCAGGGCCGCGGCACCCCCAGCGCGTTCCTGTACCTGCTCGTCGAGAAGCGGACCCTGCGGCCCGCCGGAGCCGTCGTCGTCCACTCGCGGGCCGACGGCTCCGCCGACGGGCGGATCGATCCCGTGGCCGGCGCGACCGTCCGCATCCTCGAACCGGCGGCGCGCGCCAAGCTGGACGCCCGGCCGGCGATGCGCGTCGCGACCGGCCGGCCACTGGCGTACGTCGCCGTGCAGCCGGGCGGGCTCACGCACGGGACCGTGGGGGCGATCCGCGGCCCCGACGGCCGCGACGAGGCGTTCCACGAGCCGCTGCGTCCCGGCCCGGCCCTGATCGTCGCGGTCCAGGCCGACGCGGACGGCCGCTTCGCGTACGGGAGCGTCCGCGTCACGATCCGGTGACCGACCCGGCCGGCTCGATGACGCAGGCGGGCGCGGCCGAATAACCTCACCCGGACGGTCATGTCACGCTCGCGCTCCACTTGGCTACTCTCTGTGCCCAGAGGTGAACGGGTGGACACTGGGGCCGGTGTGGCGCCCCGGTGGCCCGGCCCGGCCGCCTCCGCGCTGCGGATCAGGTAATCCGGTCGACCCTGGAGGGCTCCCATGCCCGGCTACCGCGACTTCGTCCCCCGCCAAGGCTTCCAGCCGACCCTGGCGCTGTCTCCCGACGCGGGCACCGTGGCCTACTCGAGCAACGCCGCCGGGCGGTTCGACCTGTGGACGGTCCCCGTCGCGGGCGGCGTGCCCCGGCGGCTGACCCGGCTGCCCGACCGGGCCGTCCGGCGGATCGCGTGGGCCCCGGACGGCAAGAGCCTGGTCTTCACCGCCGACCGCGACGGCGACGAGCAGTACCGGCTGTACCGCCTCGACCTGGACGGCGACGGCGGCCGGCCGGGCGCGGGCGGCCCCGCCGAGATCGGCGCGGGCCCGCGGTGCCAGCGGGTCCTGCCCGCCGCGCCGTTCGACGCCGAGGGGCGCCGCCTGGTCTACGCGGCGAACGACCGCGACGAGACCGTCCAGGACGTGCTCGTCCGCGACCTCGCCGAGGAGACCGAGCGGCGGATCGTGCCGCCGCCGGGCGTGGTCTTCCAGCCGGTCGGGATCTCCCCGGACGGGCGGTGGCTGCTGACCGGCGGGTTCCGGTCCCACACCAGGGTCGCCGCGTACCTGACCGACCTCGGGAACGCGTCCGCCGCGCCGGTGTGCGTCACCGCCGACCACGGCGACGGGCTGTTCGAGCCGGGCCCGTGGGCCGCCGACTCCACGGGCTTCTACCTGCGCACCGACCTGTGGGGTGAGTTCGTCGCCGGGGCGTTCTACCGGCTGGCCACCGGGACCCTCGAACCGGTCGCCCAGCACGACTGGGACGTGGAGCGCATCGAGGTCGCGGGCGAGACGCTCGTCTGGTCGGTCAACGAGGACGGGCGCTCCGTCCTGTACGCGCGCCATGCCGACCGGCCGCTGCCGCTCCCCGCCGTCCCGCCGGGCGTCGTGTCCGCGCTGGCGCTCGCGCCGCGCGCCGAGCCGCTGGTCGTCCTGCTCGACACCGCCACCCGGCCCGCCGAGGTCGCCGTCCTCGATCCGTCGGACGGCGTCCGCTACCTCACCGACGCCCGGCCGCCCGCGTTCAAGGCGGGGACGGCGGAGCCGGTCGAGCCGGAGCCGGTCGTCTACCCGTCGTCGGCGGGACGGTACGTCCACGCGCTGTACTACCGGCCGCGCACGCCGGAGCCGCACCCCGTCCTGCTGTCGATCCACGGCGGCCCGGAGGCGCAGGAACGGCCCCAGTACCTCCGTTCGGGCCTCTACCAGTACCTTCTCGCGCAGGGCATCGCGATCTTCGCGCCGAACATCGCGGGGTCCACCGGCTACGGCGCCCGGCACCAGAAGCTCGTGCACCGCAACTGGGGCGGGTTCGACCTGGACGACCTCGACCACGCGGTCTGCCACCTGCGGTCGGAGCCCGGCGTCGACGCCGCCCGCATCGCGGTGATGGGCGGGTCCTACGGCGGTTTCGCCGCGCTGTCGTGCCTGGCGAGGCTGCCCTACCGGTGGGCGGCCGGGGTGTCGCTGTGCGGGCCCGCGAACCTCGTCGCGCTCGCCCGCGCCTGCCCGCCGACCTGGAAGCACTTCGTCGCGGCCGTCCTCGGCGACCCGGAGACCGACGCCGGGTACCTCGTGCAGCGGTCGCCGATCACCTACGCCGACACGATCACCGCGCCGCTGCTGGTGCTGCAGGGCGCCCGCGACCCGCGGGTCCCCCGCGCGGAGTCCGACCGGCTCGTCGACCGGCTGCGGAGCCGCGGCGTCGACGTCCGGTACCGGGTCTTCGACGACGAGGGCCACGGGTTCACCGACCGCGAGAACGAGCTGCTCGCCTACGAGGAGATCGCGCGGTTCCTCTGCGACCACCTCATCGGCTGACCGGCGGCCCCGTCACGCCGTCCGCGGGGCTGTCGATCACCGCCGAGATCCCGCCACTCGTCAGAGCGGGGGTTCCAGGTGGGACCAGGGGCGCTCGGCCTCCAGCTGGGCGGCCAGCGCGAGCAGCACGCCCTCCCCGCCGAGGGGGCCGACGAACTGGACGCCGAGCGGCAGGCCGCCGGGCGTCCGGTACGTCGGGACGCTCATCGCCGGGCGCCCGGTGATGTTGGCGAGCTGCGTGTACGGGACCGGGGCGAGGTTGGCGATGACGGCGTCGCG
The DNA here is from genome assembly GCF_040299565.1 of Spirillospora sp. NPDC000708. Classification (NCBI taxonomy): domain Bacteria; kingdom Bacillati; phylum Actinomycetota; class Actinomycetes; order Streptosporangiales; family Thermomonosporaceae; genus Spirillospora; species Spirillospora sp. NPDC000708. The sequence continues at coordinate 33,959 of NZ_JBEPCJ010000011.1, read as the reverse complement.
CCACTGCTTCGTCCGCGTCAGCGGACCGGCGAGCCCGAGCGCGAGCGCCGCCCGGCCGATGGCGCGCAACGGGGCGGGCGTGTCGAGTTCGCCGATGCGGATCGGCGGCCTGGCGAGGGTCGGGGTGAGCAGCAGGTCGTAGCGGGAGTGGAACGCCGCGAGCCGCCGGCTGTAGGCGTTCCAGCGCTCGTGGGCGGCGAAGTAGGCGGGCGCGGACTGGACGCGTCCGGCCGCCGCGACGAGATGGGTGTCCAGCTCGAACGCCGCGCGGGACGCGCCGGTCGCGCGGCGGATCTCGTCGACGGTGTACGCGAGCTGCGTCGACCACATCGCCAGGAAGTCGAACGCGAGGCGCCGCTCGTCGATGCCGGTCTTCGCGGGCTCGACGTCGTGGCCGAGGCCCTCCAGGAGCTTCGCCGCGTCCTCGACGGCGGCGACGGCCTGCGGGTCGACGGCGGTGCCGAGCGGCGACTCGGTGGCGAAGCCGATGCGCAGCCGCTCGGGCGCGCGCCGCGCCAGCTCGGCGTAGGGCAGGTCGGGCTTGGCGGGCAGGTAGGGGCCGCCGGGGTCGGGGGTCGCGGTGAGCACGTCGAGCATCGCGGCGCTGTCGCGGACGGTCCGGGAGACGACGCCGTCGACGGCCGCGCCGTGCAGGTGCTCGGCGTACGACGGCCCGGCGGGGACGAGGCCGCGGCCGGGCTTGAGGCCGAACAGCCCGCAGCAGGCCGCGGGGATGCGGATCGAGCCGCCGCCGTCGTTGGCGCCCGCGACCGGGACGATCCCGGCGGCGACCGCGGCGGCCGACCCGCCGGACGATCCGCCGGGCGTGCGGGCGAGGTCCCACGGGTTGCGGGTGGGGCCGTTCACCTCGGGCTCGGTGATCCCCTTGGCGCCGAACTCGGGGGTGTTGGTCTTGCCGAACACGACGAGTCCCGCGTCCAGCCACCGGCGGACGACCTCGGCGTGCTCGGCGGCGGGGACGTCGCGCAGCGCCCGGTTGCCGCTGCCGGTGGGCAGCCCGGCGTAGTCCTGCGACAGGTCCTTGACCAGGAACGGCACGCCGGCGAACGGCCCGGTCAGCGGCTCGGCGGCGCGGGCCCGCGCGAGGTCGTGCATGGGCCGGACGATCGCGTTGATCTTCGGGTCGACGGCCTCGGCGCGCGCGATGGCGGCGTCCAGGAGCTCGGCCGGGGTGGTCTCGCCGGCGGTGACGAGCGCGGCCAGCCCGACCGCGTCGCGGGCGCGGTACTCGGCGTACTCCACGGCACCCCTCCATAAAACTAGAAGCCGTAGTTTTAGCGTCGGAGGGACACTACACTGGCCGCCGACCGCCGTCGAGGGGCGGATTCGGGGCGGACCGGGGGAGGGGGGCGCATGGGCAGGCCGCCGCGCCGGCTGGTGACCCGCGAGGCGATCATGCGGGCCGCCCTCGCGCTGGTCGACGAGCACGGCGCCGACGCGCTGTCGGTCAACCGCGTCGCCGCCGAGCTGGGCGTCAAGGGCCCGTCGCTCTACAACCACATCTCCGGCCGGGACGAGGTCGTCGACGGCATCCGCGAACTGATCGTCGGCGAGATGACCCTCGACCCGTCCATCACGCCGTGGACGGCGGCGGTGGACGGCTGGGCCCGCTCCTACCGCGCCGCCTTCGCCGCGCACCCGCGCGCCGTCCCGCTGCTGGCCGCGCGGCCCGTCCGGTCGCGGGCCGCGCTGCACGCCTACGCCGACGCGTTCACCGTCCTGCGCCGCGCGGGCTGGCCCGAGGACCGGCTGCTGCCGCTGGTGCACGCGGTCGAGTACTTCCTGCTCGGCTCCGTCCTCGTCCTCGACGACCCGCCCGGCGGCCCTCTCCCCGGCGAGGACGTCCCGCCCGGTCTCGAACCGATGCTGCACGCTCCGCCCGGCCACCGGGACCTTGCCTTCGAGGCCGGTCTCGCCGCCCTCATCCGGGGCTTCGCCGCCGAACTGGCCGCCCTCCGCCCCTGACCCGCGGGTCAGCCGGCCCGGCGGGGGCGGTAGGTGAGGTGGGTGACCATGTCGGTGTGCCGCACGCGGACGGGCTCCAGGTCGAAGGAGCCGACGCCGGTGAACAGCCGCTCGCCGGCGCCGAGGACGACCGGGGCGACGTGCAGGCGCAGCTCGTCGATCAGCCCGGCGGCGAGGTACTGGTTCACGGTCGAGGCGCCGCCGGCGACCGCCACGTCCGCGTCGCCCGCGGCCTCCCGCGCCCGTGCCAAGGCGGACTCGATGCCGTCGGTGACGAAGTGGAACGTCGTGCCGCCCTGCATGGTGACGGACGCGCGCGGGCGATGGGCGAGGACGTACACCGGCGCGTGGTACGGCGGCTCGTCGCCCCACCAGCCGGTCCAGTCGAGGTCCCAGTCGCCGCGGTCCGGGCCGAACATGTTGCGGCCCATGATGAACGCGCCCGCCGCGGTGATCGCCTCCAGCTCCTCGGCGTTGGCCTCGGGCTGCTCGAACATCCAGCGGTGCAGCCGGTCCTCGGCGCCCTCGCCGATCGGGTTCTCCAGGCTCTGGTTCGGGCCGGCGACGTAGCCGTCCACCGACATCGCGATGTCGCAGGTGACCATGCTCATGGGACCGTCTCCCTCGGGTGCTCGACGCCCCTTGCGGCGCCTCTCACCCGTTGGTCGGTGCCCGCGCGGCCTTCTCGACATGCCCCCGGAAACTTTTCCGGGGGATCGCGCGACTACGCGGTGAGAGGCGCTCCTACTGCGCTCCTACTGCGCGCCTACTGCGCTGCGAGGGGCTTCGCGGGCTCCTGCGCGGTGAGGGGCTTCGCGATGTCCTCCAGGCCCTTGCGCTCGGCCTTGACGCCGAGGACCGCCTCCACCAGTCCCGCCGCGATCATCAGGACGGCGCCGACGACGAACGCGATCGCGGTGTCGCGGGGCGCGCCCGTCCCGACGAGCTTGGCGAACAGGAGCGGCCCGGAGATCCCGCCCGCCGCGGTGCCGATCGCGTAGAAGAACGCGATGGCCAGCGCGCGCGTCTCCATCGGGAACACCTCGCTGACCGTCAGGTACGCCGAGCTGGCGCCGGCGGACGCGAAGAACAGGACGACGCACCAGCAGGCGGTCAGCGTCGTCGCGGTCAGGTGCCCCTCGTTGAACAGCCACGCGGTGAGCAGAAGCAGCACACCGGACAGCACGTACGTTCCGGCGATCATCGGCTTGCGGCCCCAGGTGTCGAACAGCGGCGCCAGCAGCAGCGGGCCGAGGAAGTTGCCCACCGCGATGACCGCGTAGTAGTAGCCGGTGCCGGTGTCGATGTGGAAGAACGTCTTGAGGATGTCGGCGTACCCGAACGTGATCGCGTTGTAGAGGAACGCCTGCCCGATGAACAGCGCGAAGCCGAGGAGGGAGCGCTTGGGGTAGCTCCGCACCAGCGTCCCGGCGATCGCCCCGAACCCGATGCTCTTGCGCTGGTGGATGCGGATGCTCCCGCCCGGCTCCGGCAGCCGCCCGCCGGTCTCCGCGTGGACGGTCCCCTCCGCCTCGCCGACCAGCCGCTCGGCCTCGTCCGTCCGGCCGTGGATGATCAGCCAGCGCGGGCTCTCCGGGACGTGCCGCCGCACCAGCAGCACGACCAGGCCGAGGACGACGCCGAGCGCGAACGCCAGCCGCCAGCCGACGTCCACCGGGAACTCGCCGAGGATCGGGACCGTCAGCAGCGCGCCCGCCGCCGCGCCGATCCAGAAGCTGCCGTTGATGACGATGTCGATCCGGCCGCGGTGCTTGCTCGGGATCAGCTCGTCGATCGCCGAGTTGATCGCCGCGTACTCGCCGCCGATGCCGAAGCCGGTGATGAACCGGCACAGGAAGAACCACCACGCCGTCCACGACAGCCCGGTCAGCGCGGTGCCCGCCAGGTACACCAGCAGCGTGATCATGAAGAGCTTCTTGCGCCCGAACCGGTCGGTCAGCCAGCCGAAGAACAGCGCGCCGAGGCACGCGCCGGTCACGTAGATCGCGGCGCCGAACCCCGACACCTGGCCGGCGGTGATGGCCACGCCGCTGCCGTGCTTCGCCAGCTGCGGCGCGAGGTTGCCGACGATCGTGACCTCGAGGCCGTCCAGGATCCAGACGGTGCCGAGCCCGATGACGATCATCCAGTGCCAGCGCGCCCACGGCAGCCGGTCCAGCCGCGCGGGGATCTCCGTGTCGACGACGCCCTTTTCCGTGCGTAGCTCTGTCACGGAGACTCCGATTGCCGAACGGCCGCCGATCAAACTTCGAGTTGACGGAGTCATGGGAATCGGCAGGTCATCGGCTTCCCTTCGCCGTACCCGCGCCGCGCGCGGTGTGCGGCGGCAGCCTCCGGCGGCCCTCCCGCTGGGCGCCCGCGCAATGGCGGGGAGGCCGGTGGTTTCGCCGATGGCGGGACGCGAAGGCGGCCGTACGGTCGGGCCGCACGCAATTCCGGGTGGAATTCGCGCCGAGCCCAGAATGGGGAGATCGAAGTGCGCCGAAGACTCCGAACGACGATCGTGGCGATGGTCGCCTTCCTGGCGGCCCTCGCCGGGACGGGACACGCGCTGGCCGCCGCCCCGGCCACGCAGACGGTGACGGTGAGGTACGGCCCGTGGACGATCCCGGGCGGCACCATGGACCGTCCCGGCGAGCTGCCGAACGTGGTGTCGGCGGCGCCGAAACCCTGCTCCAACTGCGACATCGTCGGCGAGAAACCGGACCTGGTGTACGCCGACGGCAGCACCGCCGACATGAACAGCGGCCCGATGCTGCACCACTTCGTCATCTCGAACCTGGCCGCGCACGACACCGTCTGCCCGTTCAGCCCGCTCGGCGACCGCATCTGGGCGTCCGGCGACGAGCGCACCGAGAAGACCATGCCGGACGGTTACGGGCTGCCGGTGAAAAGCTATGACCGATGGGCGATGCTGACCGATCTGATGAATTACTCGGCGGAACCGAAGACGGTCTACATTTCCATCACGTACACCATTGCGGCCGCCGGGGCGACCACGCCGGTGCGGTCGCTGTGGCTGGACGCGGGCGGCTGCCTCACCTCCGACTACAGCGTCCCGGCCGGGCCGAGCACGCACACCTGGAGCTGGACGTCCACGGTCTCCGGCCGCATCGTGTTCGCCAACGGCCACCAGCACGCCGGCGGCGTACACGTGAAGGCCGCCGACGACACGACGGGCACGCTGATCTGCGATTCCCCCGCCACCTACGACACGATGGGCGGGATGCGGACCATCGTGAAGATGGGCACCTGCTCCGGCGACCCGCTCGCGACGGTCGCGCGCGGCGACCGGCTGACCGTCACCAGCTACTACGATTCGCCCGCCGCGAGGAACGACGTGATGGGCATCGTCCACGCCTACATCGCGGAGGGCTGAGCGATGGTCCGTGCACGCATCCGCGGCAGGGCCCTGGCCGGTGCCGCCGCCCTCGCCGCCGCGCTGCTCGCGCTCCCGTCCGCGTCGGCGGCGCCGTCCGGCGCGGTCCCGTACGTCGCCGGCTGGACGGTCGCGGGCCAGAACGCGGCCAACACCCGGTACGCCGCGACCGAGACGGTCATCTCGCCCGGCAACGCCTCGCGGCTCAAGCCGCGCTGGACCGCGACGCTGGCCGGCAACGTGGCCGCGACGCCGACGGTGTCGCTCGGCACCGTCTACGTCCCCGACTACGGCGGCAAGCTGTCGGCGGTGGACGCGCTCACCGGCGCCGTCCGCTGGCAGCGCCCGGTGTCCGACTACAGCGGCGTGTCCGGCGACGTGTCCCGGACGAGCCCGGCCGTCGCCGGGACGGAGATCGTGTTCGGCGACGGCGTGTCCAGCGTGCCGTCCGACGCCGGCGCCCGCGTCATGGCCGCCGACCGGCTCACCGGCGCGAAGCGCTGGAGCACGCTGATCGACGCCGACCCCGCCGCGATGGTGACGACGTCGCCGGTCGTGAACGGCGACACCGTCTACGTCGGGACGGCGAGCCGCGTCGAGTTCGGCGACGGCCACCCCGTGCGGTTCCGCGGCAGCGTCGTGGCGCTCGACGCGGTGACCGGCGCCGTCCGGTGGCGGCGGTACATGGCGCCCGACGGGTACACCGGCAACTCGGTGTGGGGCGGCTCGTTCGCCGTCGACAACACCACCGGGCGGCTGTTCGTGACGACCGGCAACAACTACACGGTGCCGGACGGCGTCTGCACCCGCCCCGGCCAGCAGGACTGCCAGCAGGGGCCGGACGACAACTACACCGACTCCGTCGTCGCCCTCGACCTGCGGACCGGCGCCGTCGACTGGTCGTTCAAGACGCTCACCGCCGACGTCGGGACCGAGGACTGCGACACCTGCGGCCCCGACTTCGACTTCGGGTCCGCGCCGAACCTGTACCAGGTCGCCGACGGCGGGCACCTGCGCAGCATCCTCGGCGTCGGCCAGAAGAGCGGCATCTACTGGGCGCTCGACCCCGCCACGGGAAAGGAGATCTGGCACACCCAGGTCGGCCCCGGCAGCGACCTCGGCGGCATGGAGTGGGGATCGGCGACCGACGGCAAGCGGATCTACGTCGGCATCGGCAACGCCGAGCACGAGGAGTACGACATCGTCGGCGCGGACGGCACGAAGACCACCGTCGACGGCGGCTCGTGGGCGGCGCTCGACGCCGCCACCGGCAAGATCCTCTGGCAGGTCGGCGACCCGTACGGGACGCTCGACATCGGGTTCATCAGCGCCGCGAACGGCGTCGTGTACGCCGGCGGCATCAACGGCGCGGCCGACACCATGTTCGCGCTGAACGCCGCGAACGGCGGCGTCCTGTGGCGGTTCAACAGCGGCGGCGCCGTGATCGGCGGCGCGGCCGTCGTCGCGGGGACCGTCTACTGGGGCTCCGGATACTGGTTCGGGCTCTGCTCCGACGGCACCTACGACTGCGCGCAGAACAACAAGCTGTACGCGTTCTCCCCGTCCTGACCCCGCCGCGTCCCGTCCTAGCATGATGTCCGGAAGGACTTCGGAGACGGGGAGACGGTGGGACCACGGCAGCGGGCACGGCGGCGCCTCCATCGGGGGACGCCGCTGTGCCTGCTGCTGCTCTTCTCCGGGCTGATGGCCATGCACGGCCTCCAGGCGTCCCCCGGCCCGATGGAGATGGCCGCCGCCCCGCTGGCGAGCGCCGGCGCCTCCGAGCACCACCACGTGGTGGTCGGCGACCCGCCGGGCGACCACCACCCGGACCATCCGAGCGGGCAGATGTGCCTGGGGATGCTGCTCGTGTCCCTGCTGTTCGCGCTGCCGTTCGGCCTTCTCCGGGTGACGCGGGCCGCGGTCGCGGCGCGTCCGGTGGTCCGGACGCCCGGTCCGCGCGGCGGGCGCTCCCCGCCCGCCCCGTCCCTTCACCGGTTGAGCGTGCTCCGGCTGTGACAGACCGTCCGGCGCGCCGCTTCGGCGTGCCGCGCAGACCTGTCATGTACCGGCACACGAAAGGTTCGACCAGTGAAACGCGCAATCGCGCTCATCGCCGTCCCCGCCCTGGCCTTCGCCCTCGCGGCGTGCGGCGACTCCGGCGACAAGGGCGGCTCCAAGCCGTCCGCGACCCCGTCCATGCCCATGTCCATGTCCGCTGCGCAGGCGTCGCACAACGAGCAGGACGTGATGTTCGCGCAGATGATGATCCCGCACCACCGGCAGGCCGTGGAGATGGCCGGGCTCGCCCCGTCCCGCGCCGCGTCCGCGCAGGTCAAGGCGCTCGCCGCGGGCATCGAGAACGCGCAGGCGCCGGAGATCGCGACGATGACCGGCTGGCTGAAGGACTGGGGCGCGCCCGCCGCGATGACCGGCATGCACCACGACATGCCCGGCATCATGGGCGAGAAGGACATGACCTCGCTCAAGGGCCTCAAGGGCGCCGCGTTCGACAAGGCGTTCCTGCGGATGATGATCGAGCATCACCAGGGAGCCGTGACGATGGCGCGGGCCGAGGGCCGCTCCGGTCAGAACGCCGACGCCAAGGCGATGGCCGCGAGCATCGTCCGCACGCAGACCGCCGAGATCGCCAAGATGCGCGGCCTGCTGAAGTAGCGGAACGGCGGCCGGACGGGCATCCCCGTCCGGCCGCCCCTTCCGCTGCTTAGCGGCCCTGGAGGCCGCGGACGTTGTCGCCGAACGTCCAGCCCTTCGAGCCGTCCCAGTTGATGGACCAGGTCATCAGGCCCTTCAGGGCGCCGCCGAACTGGTTCCATGCCTGGCCGACCAGGCTCGGCGCCATGTAGCCGCCGCCGGCGCCCGGCTGCGCGGGCAGCCCGGGCACCTGCTTGTCATACGGCACCTTCACGGTCGTCCCCTGGATGGTCAGGCCGTTGTCGAGGCACTGGGTCTGCTTGACGAAGCCCTCGACGGTGCCGGCGGAGTACGAGTCACCGGAGCAGCCGTACATGCTGCCGTTGTAGTACTGCATGTTCAGCCACCACAGCCGCCCGTTGTCCGCGTACTTCTTGATGATCGGCAGGTAGGCGCCCCAGATCGAGCCGTAGGTGACGCTGCCGCCGGTGACGTACGCGGTCTCGGGGGCCATCGTCAGCCCGAAGTTCGACGGCATCTGCCCGAGCACCCCGTCGATGATCCGGATCAGGTTGGCCTGCGACGTCGACAACTGGGTGATGCTGCCGCCGCCCGACAGCCCCGTCTCGATGTCGATGTCGATCCCGTCGAAGTTGTACTTCTTCAGGATCGGCACGATCGTCTGGACGAACCGGTCCGCGACGCTGCTGGAGCTCAGGTCGATGCCCGCGGCGGCGCCGCCGATGGACATCAGGATCGTCGCGCCCGCCGCCTTCGCCGCGCACATCTGGGCGGGGGTGGCGACCTTGACGGTCGAGTCCATGCCGTCCTCCCACAGGACGGTGCCGTCCGACCGGATCACGGGGAACGCCGCGTTGATCACGTTGTAGCCGTGCTGCCTGATCGCCGGGTCGTCGATCGGCGTCCAGCCGTACGGCGGGTGCACGCCGTTGGACGCGCCGTCCCAGTTCTCCCAGTAGCCCTGCAGGACCTTTCCGGCGGGCCGCGACTTCACCGCGCACGTCCCGTCCCCGGGCGGCGGTGACGTCGGCGGAGTGGTCGGCGGGGTGGTCGGGGGGGTGGTCGGGGGCGTCGAGGCGTCGCACGCGCCCAGGTCGCGCCAGAGCGTGGGCGTGGACGCGGGGTTCCAGTTCGCGCCCGGGTAGGCGGTGTGGGCGACGAGCGCCTCGTAACCGTCGCCCTTGTAGGTGACCTTGTCGCCGACCTTGTAGGTGGTGCCCTCCGCCCACGCCGCGTAGGTGCAGGCGATCGACGGGGCGGACCGCGCCGACGACGGCGCCGACAGCGCGACCAGCGCGCCGAGCGACAGGACGACCGCCGCGGCGGCCGAGGCCAGCGCGGCGGCGGCCGCGGACCATCGCTTGTGCTTGAACTGCATCGGGACGACTCCTCGGTAAAGCGGGACACAGAGGAGCCGGTGTCAGAGCCGAACCGTCCCGCGGACGGGACCCTCCCAAGTCGAGGCGCAAACGACCGGCACGGACGCCATGCGAAGGGTAACCCGGCCGGGCCTGCCCGGAAAGGGCCCTAAGCGCCCGTTTCGGGGCCGAGGGCCCGCTGCATCAGGATCGTGCTGATCCACCGGCCCTGCTTGTGCCCGACGTCGCTCAGCCGTCCCGCCTCGACGAACCCGAAGCGCCGGTGCAGCGCCACCGACCCGTCGCCGGCGGCGTCGGCGATCACCGCGATCATCTGCCGCATCCCCGCCTTGGCCGCCCGCTCCACGAGCTCGCCGAGCAGCGCCGTCCCGAGGCCCCTGCCGAGATGCCGCGGGTCGAGGTAGATCGTGTCCTCGACGGTGTACCGGTACGCCGGCTTCGGCCGCCACGGCCCCGCGTACGCGTATCCGGCCACCTCGCCGTCCACCTCGGCGACGAGGAACGGCAGGCCGCGCGCCTCCAGGTCGTCGAGCCGCTCCCGCCACTCCGCGACCGTCTGCGGCGTCTCCGCGAACGTGGCCAGGCTGTTCAGCACGTAATGCGCCGCGATCGCCGCCACGCCCTCCAGATCGTCCGCGCGCGCGGCCCGCACCAGCGTCATGAGCGTCCTCCTCAAGCCCGGTCCGAGAATGCCACCCGGCGCCGCTCGACGTCGATCTCCCCGACGACGACGCCGATCGGTTCGCCCACCTGGACGTCCTCGCCCGTCACGTCGCGGAGCAGGCCCTCGACGCCGTCCGCGACGCGCACGAACACCCCGAACGGAACGACCTTGGTCACGGTGCCGTCCAGGACGTCCCCGGCCCGGTGGCCGCGGGCGAACGCCCGGAACGGGTCGGGCCGCGTCGCGCGCAGCGACAGCCGGGCGTCCAGGTCCACGGAGAGGACCACGGCGGTGATCCGCCGCCCCGGCTCGATGGGCGCGCGCCGGTCGCGCCAGGACCGGTCGAGCGATCCGATCATGCCCAGGGGCCGCGCCGGGAACCCGTCCAGGACCACCGAAACGCCCTGGCGGCCGTCGTCCGCGACGACTCCGCCGCAATGGTCGCCCGGACGCAGGGCACGAAGGAAGGTTTGGGGTGAAACGTCCGGTCCGGGCATGGCGATCATGGTCTCACGGGATGGAACGGGCGTTCGGTGGAAGCATGGAAGGAGAGGACGAGGCCGCCGGGTGGGAGGAGCGACGGAGATGAAGCTGGCGAAGTTCAAGGCGCTGGTCTCGCTGGACGAGCAGGCGATCGGGACCGACCTCCCCGCCGAGGGCTGCCCGTTCACGCTGCGCGAGAAGGGCGCGGAGCACAAGCCGAACGCGTTCCACAAGGTCGTCATGACGACCGACGACGGGGAGCCGCTGCGGCCGGGCGACGTCGACCACATCGTGACGATGGAGCTGGTGACGGATACGGCCGGGCCCGACGCGTTCAAGGCCGGGTGCCGGTTCGACCTGTGGCACGGCGAGAAGGTGGGGCACGGGCTGGTGTCCCGGCGCCTGGTGTTCTGAGGTCACGCGCCGGCCCGGGGTCACGCGCTGTTCCGGGGCGCGCGCCGTTCCGGGGTCATGCGGCGGTGAAACGCCGTTCGGACTCCATGGCGGACGCGACGTCCGCCGGGTAGCTGCGCCGTGCCCGCAGCAGGATCATGCCGTTGACCAGGAGCGGGATCAGCGCGAGCAGGAACACCCGGTCCAGGCCGGTGCCGGAGTGGTCGCCGGGCGCGAACACCCCGGACAGCCAGCCGAACAGGACGGGCGCGGCCGCCTCGCCGGCCATCCGCAGGATCGTCCGGATGCTCTCGGCGCGGCCCCACAGCCCGAAGTGGACGACGTCGAGGCGGACGGCGTCCAGCGGCGGGTTCGCGCCGGCCAGCGCGGCGGCGGCGAGGAAGAACAGCGGCATCGCCGCCCAGGCCGAGGTGGTCAGCAGGCCGGGCAGGAACAGCAGCGCGGACGCGGTGTAGGCGACGCTCGGCACCACCACGCGGGCGGCGATCCGGCCCTGCCGGACGAGGCGGTCGGCGAGGCGGCCGGCGGTGAGGACGCCCGCGAGCGCGCCGAGGCCGATGACGGGGACGAGCAGGCTCAGCCCGGCGCGCCCGATCCCGTACCGGTGCTGGACGAAGACGATCGCGAAGGTGCGCAGCCCGGCGAAGAAGAAGTAGCCGATGGCGGACGCGACGATGATGAGCGCGTTGGTGCGGATGCGCAGGACGTGTCCGGCGGCCTGGAGCAGCGTCATCCGGGACGGGTCGGTGGTCAGCACGTTCTCCGGGCGCGGCCGCACGTCCGATTCCTCCACCGCCTGCTGGGCGGCCTCGCCGCCGGCGCGCGCGCTGGAGCGGGCGGGACCCTGCGCGCCGCGCCCGGGCTCGGGCAGCAGCCGCCAGACGGCCGCTGCGAGCGCGACGCCGAGGACCGCGACGAACCAGAACGACGCGCGCCAGCTCAGCGCGGCGGCGACGTTCCCGCCGACGACCAGGCCGAACCCGGCGCCGATCAGCTCGCCGGCGAGGATCCGCCCGTAGATGCCGGCCCGCTCCCGGTGCGGGAACAGGTCGCCGGTCAGGGACGCGACGGTGGGCCCGGCGGTCGCGGTGACGGCGCCGAGCGCGACCCGGGACGTCAGCAGCCAGTCGTAGGACGTGGCGAGGCCGCCGACGACCATCGCGGCGCTCCACAGCAGGATGCTGCCGGCGAGCAGCGGCACGCGCGGGACGCGGTCGGTGAGCATGCCGACCGGGACGGTGGCGACGGCGCCGACCAGGGCCGGCGCGGCGGTCAGCACGCCGACCTGCGTGTTGTCGATGTGCAGGGAGGCGCGCAGCTGCTCGACGATCGCGCCGATGACGCCGGAGTCGGCGGTGTTCAGGGCGAGGACGCAGGCGAGCAGCAGCACGACGCGGGCCTGGCGGGGGCCGCCGAGCCGCCGTGTGAGGGCGTCGACCGCCCGTCCCCACACCCGTGGGGCCCGCGCCTGGATCATGATGAGACGTCGTGCCCGATCACGGGGCAGGTATGTGACCTGGCCCGGAGGCCCCCGGTCTAGGTGCCGGGCTTGGACATCAGCGCGTGCATCTTCGCCTTGACCGGCTCGGGCATCGCCCGGGACGCCGTCGTCTGCACCTTGGTGCGCGCGGACCCGGTGACGACGTGGTCCTTGCCCGCCATGAGCGCCTCGTAGGCCTGCCGCGCCACGTCCGCCGGGTCGTCCTTGCCGGACTTGCCGAGCCTGGTGTCGAGCACCCCCGCGCGCTCGAAGAAGTTCGTGCGCGTCGGGCCCGGCAGCAGCGCGGTCACGGTGACGCCGGTGCCCTGCAGCTCGTGGCGCAGCGCCTCGGCGAAGGAGTACAGGAACGCCTTGGACGCCGCGTAGGTGGCGAGGTACGGGCCGGGGGACGTCGCGGCGATCGACGAGGTGAACAGCAGCCGCCCCGAACCCCGGCGCACCATGTCGCGCAGCACCAGCTTCGCCAGGTGGACGGCCGACCGGACGTTCAGGTCGACCAGGTTCAGCTCGTCGGCGAGGGCGTTGTCGCGGGCGAAGTCGCCGCCGACCCCGACGCCCGCGTTGATCGCGACGGCGTCCAGCGGGCGCGTCCCCACCGCCCCGTACAGTTCCTCGACCCCGTTGGGCCGCGCCAGGTCCACCCGGACGGGCACCGCGTTCCCGACGGCCTCCGCCGCCGCGGTGATCTCCGCGTTCTCCGCCGCCATGATCACGTGGAAGCCGTGCCGGGCGAACTCGTCCGCCAGCGCGCGCCCGATGCCGCTGGAGGCGCCGGTGACCAGCGCCAGCCGCGTCGAGTCGGCCATGGCCGCTCCTCCCTCGGTCGATCCCCCGGTCAGGTCCGGCCGCGGCCGGTGATCTTGTCGCGGAGCCGGTCGGCGGCCGCGACGGCCGGGCCGGCGGTCTTCAGGACGCCGGGCTTCGGCGGGGTGTGCGGGTGCGGGCGGGTCGGCGCCAGCCTCTTGGCCCGCTCGAGCCGCTCGCCGAGCCGCTCCGCCCGCTCGTCGCCGATGACCCGGCGCAGCGCCGGCCACACCATCGTCTCCTCGTAGGCGATGTGCGCGCGCCCGTCGGTGATGAGGTTCGCGAGCAGCTCCTCGAACCGCCGGTCGCCGGCCTCCAGCCGCATCAGCTCGTCGAGCGCCTCCTTCGCCGACCGCTCCTGCTCGACGGCATGGTCGGCGAGCCGGTCGCCGTCCTCCACCAGCTCGCGGACGGCGGGCCAGAAGTACTCCTCCTCGACGGCCTCGTGCTTGGACTCCTCGATGATGAGCCGCTCCACCATCGCCGCGCGCCGCCGGCGGCCCTCCTCGCCCTGGACGGACGCCTCCGACGCGTCGGCCGAGCCGGCCTCCAGCTCGGTGAGCATCCGCTTGACCTCGGCGTGGTCGTTCGCCAGCACCGTGAAGACGTCTGCCATCGGTTCCTCCTCGAACGTGCGTCGGCTGGTCCCCTGCCCCCATGACCCGCCCCAAACGCGGTGGTACGTTCCGTTTTGTGGGGCTCTCGTATGTCGTCACCGGCGGCGGGCGCGGCATCGGCCGCGCGATCGCCGAACGTCTCATCGCCGACGGCGGGCACGTCGTGGTGGTCGAGCTGGACCCGGCCGCCGTCGACTGGGCGACCGGACCGGGCGTCTCGGCGGTCGTCGGCGACGTGCGGGACGAGTCCGTCACGGCCGAGGCGGCGGACGCGGCGGAGGCGGCGGGCACCCTCAAGGGCTGGGTCAACAACGCCGCCGTGTTCCGCGACGCCGCCGTGGACGTCCCGGGGGCGCGCGAGGTCATCGACGCGGTGGCGCTGAACTTCGACCCCGCCGTGGTGGGGTCGCTGACCGCGATCCGCCGGTTCCTGGACGCGGGCACGGGCGGCGCGGTCGTGAACGTCTCGTCGCACCAGGCGGCGCGCCCGGTCCGCGGATCGCTCACCTACGCGACGGCGAAGGCGGCCGTCGAGGGCTTCAGCCGCGCCCTCGCGGTGGACTACGGGCCGCGCGGGGTCCGCGTGAACGTCGTCGCGCTGGGCTCGATCACCACCGCCCGCTACGAGGCGTTCCTCGCCGGCCAGGACCCGGCGTCCGCCGCGCGGATCGAGGCCGAGATGCGCGCCCTGCACCCGGTCGGGCGGGTCGGCCGCCCGGACGAGGTCGCCGCGGCCGTCCGGTACCTGCTGTCGGACGAGGCGAGCTTCGTCAACGGCGCCGTCGTCCCCGTGGACGGCGGCCGCGCGGTGCAGGGCCGCGACCCCGAAGAAGCCTGACGCCGCCCGTCCCGGACGGGGTGGTCCACTGCGTCGCGACCCGCCGGAGGCGCGTCAGCACGAGGCGACGGCCGCCTGGAGATCGCGGAGCGTCCGCCGCGCCAGGTCGCCGAAATCGTCGTCGTTGGCCGTGTCGCTCCAGCGCTCGAAGGCGATCTTCATGGCGAGCGCGCCCAGTTGCGCGGCCGCGCACGCGGTCAGGTCGGGAACGCCGCGCCCCCGGAGCGCGCCGGTCATCGCGCCGATGAGGGCGAGTCCCTTCAGCGCCTCGCGTTCCTGCAACTCAGGGTGGGTGTCGATCACGGCCCGCCGGCGGGCGGTGAACTCACGGCGAGCGGGCGTGAACGCTTCGCGGCCGACCGCGTCCAGGGCGTTCGCCACCGCTTCGAGCGGGGCGGCGGTGGCCGGCGCCGCAGCGATCCCCTCGGCGAGGAGCGCGGTCATCGTGTCCCTGCCGAAGAGGACTTCCCGCTTGTCCGGGAAGTGCCGGAAGAAGGTGCTCTTCGTCAGGCCGGCGCGCTGCGCGATGTCGATCACCGTCGTGTTCTCGTAGCCGCGCTCCGCGAAGAGGTCGAGGGCGGCGGCGACGAGGCGCTGCGACGCGTTGGGCTGCCAGCGGGCCATGCGGAGCAGTCTACGGCACTTGGTCCCATCACTCGTGTACGGTGATAGGACCAAGTCCCATCACTCTGCCGCAGGAGGTCCGCCATGAGCCGAGCCGTCATCTACGAGACGTTCGGAGGCCCGGAGGTACTGGAGGTGCGCGACGTCCCCGAGCCGCACGCGGGGCCGGGCGAGGTCCGCGTCCGCGTGACCGCCGTCGGGCTGAACCCGATGGACTGGCTCCTCGCCGCGCGGCCCGAGGCGGCGGAGCGGTTCGGCATCGCCCTGCCGTCCGGCTTCGGGTCCGACTTCGCGGGCGTCGTCGACGAGGTCGGCGACGGCGCCGCGGGCTTCGCCGTCGGCGACCGCGTCCACGGCGGCACGGTGGGCCGGGCCGCCGCCGACTTCCTGGTGGTCACGGTGCCGACGAGGACGCCCGAGATGCTGTCCCGCACGCCGGACGGCATCACCGACGAGGTGGCGAGCACCCTCCCGGTGGCCGGGCTGAGCGCCTCCGCGGCGCTGGCGGCGATCGGCCTGCGGTCCGGCGACACCGTCCTGATCGGCGGTGCCGCCGGCGGCGTGGGCGTGTTCGCCGTCCAGCTCGCGCGGCTCGCCGGCGCCACCGTGATCGGGACCGCCTCGGAGGGCACCGTCGGGTTCCTGCGGGAACTGGGCGCCGAGCCCGTCGCGTACGGCGACGGGCTGGCCGACCGGGTACGGGCGCTGGCCCCCGGCGGCGTGACCGCCGCGACCGACCTGTTCGGCACCGAGACGGCCGAGACCGCGCTCGCGCTCGGCGTCCCGCCCGAGCGGATCTCCACGATCGCCGCGGGGCCCAACCCGCCCGGCGGCGTGCGCCCGACCGGCGGCTTCGACGCGCGCCCGGACGCCCTGGACCGCGTCACCGGCGCCCTCCTCGCCGGGGAGATGACCGTGCCGATCGCCGCGACCTTCCCGCTCGAGAAGATCCGCGACGCCGTGGCGCTCCAGGCCGGGCGCCACGTCCACGGCAAGATCGTGGTCACGCTGTGAACTTCCGCCCGCGACTTCGGGCTTCATCAGGGAAAACACGGGGTGGCCGGGACGCCTGAGAGGGCCCTGCGGTTGCCATGAGACCCACACATGGCCACACGCAACCATGTGTCCGTGAATGCCGGTACAAATAGGCATTCGCTGGTGAACGAGAGGGGTTCTCGGGGTGAAGAGGCTTGTTGTTTCGGGGGCCGTGGCCATCGCCGGAGCGGTGGCGGCGGGACTGCTGGCGGCGGCGCCCGCCGAGGCCGCCAGTCCGGTGCAGATCTACCGCGTCTACTACGACTCGCCCGGCAAGGACACGCGGTCGAACGCGTCGCTGAACGCCGAGTGGGTGCAGCTCTACAACCGGACCACGACGGCGCGGCAGCTCAAGGGGGTCACGCTGCGCGACAAGTCCGGCCACACCTACACGTTCGGCTCGTTCAGCCTCAAGGGGCACAAGTCGGTCTACGTGCACACCGGGCGGGGGACGAACACCGCGACGAACCGGTACTGGGGCTCGAAGGCGTACATCTGGAACAACACCGGTGACGCCGCCTACCTCCGCTACCCGAGCGGCTCCCTGGCGGACTCCTGCTCGTGGGGGAGCGGCGGCTCGTCGAAGTACTGCTGACGATCGGGCGCCCCGCCTGCCAGGGGCCGGGCGGGGCGCCCGCCGGTCAGATGGTGCCGGCCGACTCCAGTGACGTGATCTCGTCGGCGGACAGGCCGAGCAGCTCGCCGTAGACCTCGGCGTTGTGCTGGCCGAGGGACGGGCCGAGCGTCCGCACCTCGCCCGGGGTGTCGGACAGCTTCGGGAACACGTTGTGCATCGGGAAGTCGCCGAAGTCCGGGTGCGCCATCCGGATGATCGCCTCCCGGGCCTTGTAGTGCGGGTCCGCCAGCATGTCCTTCGCGCGGTAGGTGAGCCCGGCCGGGATGCCGTTCTCGTGCAGCAGCTCCAGCAGCGCGTCGGAGCTCTGGCCCGCCGTCCACGCGCCGATCAGCTCGTCCAGCTCCTCGGCGTTGGTGCCGCGCGCGCCGTGCGTCGCGTACCGCTCGTCGTCCGCCAGCTCGGGACGGCCCATCAGCACGGCGAGCCGCCGCCAGATCGTGTCGCGGTTCGCGGCGATGAGGACGGGCCCGTCCAGCGTGGGGTAGACGTTGGACGGCGCGATGTTCGGCAGCACGGACCCGGTGCGCTCCCGCTGGTAGCCCGCGATCTCCCATTCCGGGACGAGCGACTCCATCAGCGCGAGCACCGCCTCGTAGAGGGCCGAGTCGACGATCTGGCCGCGGCCCGTCCGGTGCCGGGCGTGCAGGGCGACGAGGGTGCCGAGCGCGGCGAACGTGCCGGCCAGCTCGTCGCCCAGCGAGATGCCCGCCCGGGACGGCGGCTTGTCGGGGTCGCCGGTGACGTACCGGATGCCGCCCATCGCCTCGCCGATCGAGCCGAACCCCGCGCGCGGCGCGTACGGGCCGTCCTGCCCGTAGCCGGTGACCCGGGTGATGATCAGCCGCGGGTTCTCCCTCTGCAGGTCGGCGGGCGCGAGCCCCCAGCGCTCCAGCGTGCCGGGGCGGAAGTTCTCCACCAGCACGTCGGCCTGCGCGATGATCTTCCGGGCGAGGGCCTGGCCCTCCGGCGTGCGCAGGTTCAGCGTCACCGACTTCTTGTTGCGGGCGAGGATCGGCCACCACAGCGACATCCCGTGCGGCTTCTCCCGGCCCCACTCGCGCATCGGGTCCCCGGCCCCCGGCGGCTCGATCTTGACGACCTCGGCGCCGAAGTCGCCGAGCAGCTGGCCGCAGAAGGGGCCGGCGAGCAGCTGGCCCATCTCCACGACCCGGAGGTCTCCCAGCGCACCTGTCATCGTTCTTCCTCCGCCTCGTTCGCGTCGTGGGTCAGGTTGGCCGCGGCGGCGCGGATGTGGGCGCGCATCACCGATTCGGCCCAGTCGGGGTCGCCGGCGGCCATCGCGGCGACCAGCTCGCGGTGGTGGTTCATGCTGCGGGCCATCTCGCCGGCGTCGTAGCGGCGGAACGTCCCGACGATCAGGGGCGCGTGCATGACCGACGTCAGCATCGCCGGGAGCCGCCGGTTGCGGGAGGCGTCGATGACGGCGGCGTGGAACAGCGAGTTCAGCTGCGCGACGCGGGGGAGGTCGCCGGCCGCGACCGCCGCCTCCATCGCGTCGCACTGGCCGAGCAGGTCCGCCAGGACGTCCTCGCCGGGCGCCAGACGGGCCGCGCGCGCCGCCGCGTAGGGCTCCAGCAGCGACCGGAGCTCGAAGATCTCCTCCAGGTCCCGCCGCGTCCACTGGACGACCCGTGCCCCGCGGTGCGGCAGCACCTCGACGAGCCCGTCCGCGCCGAGCCGCTGCAGCGCCTCCCGGACGGGCGTGCGGGACAGCCCGAGCGTCTCGGCGAGCTCCGCCTCGCCGAGCCTGCTGCCGGCGGCCGCCTCGCCGGAGAGGATCATCCGGCGGACCGCGTCGTAGGCCGTGTCGGTCGCCCGTGCCATCGCCCCTCCTCCATGCCGATTGCATGCAATATAGTCACATCAGGGTCGAAACTCGCAAGCTGGAGGCGGAGTTGCATACAACAGTCCTCGAAGTGGGCCCCCGCGACGGGCTGCAGAACGAAGCCCGCGTGCTCGCCCCGGACGACCGGATCGCCTTCATCGCCCGCTGCGTGGACGCGGGCGCCCGCCGCATCGAGGCCGTCTCGTTCGTCAACCCCAAGCGCGTCCCGCAGATGGCGGGCGCCGAGGAGGTCATGGCGGGCGTCCCGCGCCGCGACGGCGTCTCCTACAGCGGCCTCGTGCTCAACCGGCGCGGCCTCGACCGGGCCCTCGACGCGGGCGTGGACGAGGTGAACGTCGTGCTCGTCGCGTCCGACACGTTCTCCGTGCGCAACCAGGGCAGCACCATGGCCGAGATGCTGGACGCCTGGGACGGCATCGCCGCCGCCGCGCACGACGCGGGCGTCCCCGCGGGCGTCACCATCGCGGTCGCGTTCGGCTGCCCCTTCGAGGGCGAGACGCCCCCGGAGCGCGTCGCCGAGATCGCCCGCCGCGCGCACGCCGCCGGCGCCTTCGAGATCGCGATCGCCGACACGATCGGCGTCGGCGTCCCCGCGCAGGTCCGCGACCTGACCGCCCGCGTCCGCGCGGCCGCGCCCGGCACGCCGCTGCGCTTCCACTTCCACAACACCCGCAACACCGGCTACGCCAACGCGCTCACGGCCGTCGACCTCGGCGTCACCACCCTCGACGCCAGCACCGGCGGCTTCGGGGGCTGCCCGTTCGCGCCCGCCGCCACCGGCAACATCGCCACCGAGGACCTGCTCTACGCCCTCCACCGCTCCGGTGTCGAGACCGGCATCGACATGGACGCCGTCGCCGAGACCGGCACCTGGCTCGCGGACCTGCTCGGCACGCCCGCCCCCGCCCTCCTCGGCCGCGCCGGCGGCTACCCCTGACGCACCCCCGCGACCGCCCGCGCGGGCCTGCGATGTCCGGATATGCCAGAACCTGGTCATGGTGGTCATGGCGACCGCCCGTGACAATGGAGGCATGTCCGCTCCGCACCGTGTCGTCATCGCCGTGTTCCCCGACGTCGACCTCCTCGACGTCACCGGGCCCGCGGAGGTGTTCGCGGTCGCGAACCGGGAGATGTCCGGCGGCACGCCCTACGAGGTGCTGCTCGCCGGGCCGGACGGCGGCCAGGTGCGCACCAGCGCCGGCGTCCGGCTCGCCACCGACCTGACGTTCGACCAGGTCGGCGACCAGGTCGGCACGCTCGTGGTGCCCGGCGCCGTGGACCGCGCCGGCGCGCCGGTGATCGATCCCGACCTGGTCGACTGGATCGCCGGCACCGCCCGGCACGCCCGCCGCGTCGCGTCCGTCTGCGTCGGCGCGCACCTGCTCGCGGCGGCGGGCCTGCTCGCGGGCCGGACGGCGACGACGCACTGGGCCACCGCTGACCGGCTCGCCGCCGACCACCCCGACGTCGTCGTGGACCCCGACCCGATCTACGTCCGGTCGGGGAACGTCTGGACGGGCGCCGGGATCAGCGCGTGCATGGACCTCGCGCTCGCCCTCGTCGCCGAGGACCACGGCGAACGCCTCGCGCTGAAGGTCGCCCGGCAGCTCGTCATGTACCTCAAGCGGCAGGGCGGGCAGAGCCAGTTCAGCGTCCCGCTGTGGCAGGCGCCCGCCGAGCGCCGCGACATCGACGAGCTGCGCGCGTGGATCACCGCCAACCCGGCCGCGGACCTGTCGGCGGCGGCGCTCGCCGACCGGATGTGCCTCAGTGAGCGGCACTTCACCCGCGTCTTCCGCAGGGAGACCGGCGCCACCCCGGCGGCCTACGTCGAGGCCACGCGGGTGGAGGCGGCGCGGCGGCTGCTGGAGGGCACCGACGAGCCGCTCGACCGGGTCGCCGCCGCGTGCGGCCTCGGCTCGGTGGAGACGCTGCACCGGGCGTTCCGGCGGCGGCTCGGCACGACCCCGGCGGCCTACCGGAGGCGGTTCCGCACCGCCGCCTGACCTGCCTGTTCCCCCTTACCCGTTCACCACGTCCCGGCCGGTGAGGCCGGTGCTCGGCCCTGCCCGATTTCCGCATTCCCTTTTATCCGCATCCCCGCATCCCGCATTCCAGGAGGACGAGATGACCGTTTCGACGACCCTGCGCGACGTGATCGGCCTGGACGGCGCGCTGCCCGCGCTGCCCGCCGCCACCCTGATCATGATCGACTTCCAGAACACCTACCGGACCGGCGTCATGGCGCTGCCCGGCGCCGACCGCGCGCTGGACGCCGCGTCCCGGCTGCTCGCCCGCGCCCGTGCCGCCGGGACGCCGGTGGTGCACGTCGTCAACGACGGCGGCGAGGGAACCCCCTACGACGTCCGCGCAGAGATCGGGCAGGTCGCCGAGCCCGTCGCACCCCGGGACGGCGAGCCGGTCGTGGTGAAGCGGTTCCCGAACTCCTTCCACGACACCGGCCTGCTCGACGTGCTGCGCCGCCTCGACGCGGGACCCGACCTGGTGCTGGCGGGGTTCATGACCCACATGTGCGTCCAGTTCACCGCCGAGGGCGCCTTCAACCTCGGCTACCGTCCCACCGTCGTGGCGGAGGCGTGCGCGACGCGTCCGCTGGCGGGCCCGGACGGCGCGCCGATCGCGGCGGACGCCCTGCACGCCGCCGCGCTCACCACGATCGGCGACCTGTTCGGCCTGGTCGCCGCCCGCGAGGCCGACCTGCCCGGCTGACCGGTCGCGCCGGACGGCGCCGCTCCCTGCCCCGTCGAGCGGCCCCGCCTTGCCGGGGCGGGCCGGCGGGGCGGGGCGGTCGTCCGGGCGGAGCGGTCGCCCGGACGAGGGGGCGCGGAGGCCGGTGCGGCCGTCAGGCGCGGGAGGGACGGGCGATCGTGAAGCGGTCGATCTCGGTGCCGTTCTCGGCCAGCGCCCGGACGGACAGCGTCGAGGTCCGGCCGCGCGGCGCCGGCGTCACGTCCACCCGGATGAACGAGTAGCCGGTGAACCGCACACGCGACCAGTGCACCGTCTCCGGCACCTTGTTGCCGCCCTTGTCCCACACGTAGGTGGCCACGGAGTCGAGCGGCTTCTCGTTGCCCTCGTAGGAGTCCGGCACCGGGAAGCTGTACAGGCTCCTGCCCGCGCCGCCCGCCGTCACGTACACCACGCCGTCGCTCTCCGGACGGGCCGTGCCGCCGATCGGCACCTGCCGGCCGACCGCGTTGCCCTTGATGGCGTCCGTGCGCTCGTAGACGTGGTTGTGCCCGTTCACGACCAGGTCGACCTGGTACTTCTCGAACAGCGGCACCCACGCGTCGCGCGCGCCGCCCTCCGAGGCGTGCTGGTTGGTGGTGGAGAACGCGCAGTGGTGGAAGAACACCACGATGAAGTCGATGCCGCGCCGGGCCCGCAGCGACTTGAGCTGCGCCTCCAGCCACACCGTCTGCTTCCCCTTGGACAGGCCCTGGTTGGCGGGGATCTCGTAGGAGACGTCGTTGGCGTCCAGCGAGACGACCGCGGTGTTGCCGTAGACGAACGTGTACACGCCCGGCAGGTTCTTCGGGTCTGGACCGTTCCCGGGGAGCTGGAAGCGGGCCTCCTCGCCGCCGTACCCGTTGGGCGAGAACCAGGCCTCCATGTCGTGGTTGCCGTACCCGACCATCCACGGCACCTGCTTGGCGACCGTCTCTGTCTGGGCGAGGAACTGGTCCCACACCCGGACGTCGAAGGTGTCGCTCGTCTGGCCCGATCCGGACGGGTCGGCGTAGCAGATGTCGCCCGCGTGCAGGTGGAACGCCGGGTTCTGGCCGAGGATCAGGCTGTCGTTGGCGAGCGCGTGGTAGCTGACGCCCTGGTCGCCGAACGCGGTGAAGGTGAACTTCGACGACCGCGCCGGGGCCGTGGTGAACGTCCCGATCGTCCCGGCCAGGTGCGAGCTGGCCGGGTCGAAGCCGTCGTGCCCCACGCCGTAGTAGTAGGTCGTGCCGGGGTGCAGCCGGTCGAGCTGGACGTGCAGGTAGTACTGGGTGAAGTCGGGGCTCGACCCGACGCCGGCCGGCGTGTGCAGGCTGCGGACCTCCGCCGCGATGCGCTGCGAGAGGTTCCACGGGTGCGTGCCGATGCGCAGGAACGGCTTCTTCACCGGGACGGGGACCTGCCACGACACGGTCATCTGCGTCCGCGGGTCGGCGCCGAACGCGAGGTGCCGGCCGATCGGCGCGACGAGCGAGCCGTCGACGTGCTCGGGGGAGGGGGCGAGGAGGGGAGGCGCGGCCGGGGCCGACGCGCTCGCGGTGCCGGTGAGCAGGCCGCCGGCGGCGAGGGAGCCGGCGGCGACCGCGCCGCCGCGCAGCAGGCCCCGGCGGGAGAACTTGGACTGCAGGTACTCGTGCTGCTCCGCCATGCTCATGCGCTCGGCGAGCCGCTGGGGGATGCCCATTCGAGGAGTGTTCACGTTCGTGAGGGTGGCGAACGATTCGTGCGCCCGGGCGTCCACGACATGAACGCCGGGCGTACGGTCTCCGGCGAAAGGATCACCGTTGGGCGAGGCCCCGCAGGTCGCGGCGCCCGCACGGCCCTGAGCGGCCGCTACGAGGCGATGGCGTAGAGCCAGAAGAGGATCTGGAGCGTCAGGATGGCGGCGCCGAGGATGGTGATCCCGTCCGGCATGCGGTGGGCGGGGCGGGGGTCAGCTCGCTTCGGGTACCAGCGAGAGGCCCGCCTTGCGGGCTTGTTCGACGCTGTCATGGAGGGCCTCCTCGATCCGCCGTGCCCGCTCGGTCAGGTCGTCGATCTCGGCGATGGCCAGGTCGTCGCGGACCGTGCGGGCGAGCAGGTCGCGGTAGGCGTCGTTGCCTTCGGCCAGGTTCTGGAGGGCGCGCAGTTCGAGCAGCGCCTGGTCGGCGGCCCGTGCGCGCGCGGCGTAGCGTTCGAGCGCCTCGACGCGCTTGATGACGGACTCGGTCGCCAGGTTCAGGGCCTTGCGCTGGGGGCGCAGCGCCTCGACGACGCGCGGCGTGGTGAGCCCCATCGTCTTCTGCTCCTGCTCGGCGTGCAGGTGGCTCAGCTCGGCGAGCGTCCGGGCGACGTCCCAGAGCTGCCGGGGAAGGGTCACCGTGTTCCGCACCTCGTCCAGGAGGCCCTGCCGGTTGACCTCGGACCGGATCACGGTGTCGACGGCCGCCTGCGCGCGGCCGAGAAGGGCGGGCGCGGGGCCGTTGAGATCCTCGGGGCGGACGTAGCGGTCCTTGTGGCGGCGGATCAGTTTCGGCAGTTCGGGTTCGCCGGAGAGGACGAGGACGGCGATGAAGGCGATGATCTGGAGCGGCAGGCCGAGAAGGATGTTGACGGCCATCCCGTAGAAGCCGGCCACGGCGATCGGGGCGATGACCACGGCTTCGGCGACGATGCCGGCGATCTTCGCGCGCTTCCCGTACTGCCAGCAGGCGAGGACGGGCAGGTAGACCCAGATCGGCGCCTGGAACGCGGCCAGCGCGACCGTGCCGGCGCCCCGCCCGCCGAGACGCGGGCGGGGCGGCGGCACGGACGGATGCGGCAGCAGGCGCGCGTTGGCCGCGAGCACCGCGCGGGCCTTCTCGGGAATGTCGGGATCGAGCACCACTCGTGGCGTCACGTGGAAAATCCTCCACGAGCCGCTCGGCCGTCCACAAGGGGTTATCCGAATGTGGATAACTTTCCGGTGTCAGCCGGGAAGCGCGAGGTGGCGCGGATTGGACACGGCGAGCTTGTCGACGATCGAGGCGCGGATCGCGGCGACCACCTCCTCCCGGCGGTCGTCGAGCGTGCCTTCGCGGATGGCGGCCGCCAGGTCGGCGTCGGACGCGCAGCCGAGTTTCGCCAGGCGGGCGGCGTGCGCGGCCCCGTGGGCCTCGCCCAGCAGCAGCTCGCGGCGCGCGATGCGCAGGGCGGACGCGGCGACGCGGGCGTGGAAGCGCAGCCGCTCGTCGGGCTGCTCGGCCTCCAGCAGGAAGGCGCCGACGGCGTCGATCAGCGCGGACGCGCCGGGCCGGTCGTGCGGCGCCGAACCCGCTGCCGTCCCCGCTGCCGTCCCCGCTGCCGCCGCGAGCGGGTCCTCGACGGTGACGGGCGACGTCAGGCCGAGCGCGAGCAGCATGTCGTGCTCCTGCTCGCAGACCTTCCGGCCCAGCACGGCGTACTCGATGGACGTGTCGGAGCCGCTGAGGAAGCGTTCGGCCTGGTGGCGGCAGAGGATCGTCCAGCGGAGCGTGCCGTAGACCTCCCACCAGCGCAGTTCCTCCGGGGCGGGCGGGGTGCCGCCCGCGTCGGCGTACCCGGCGAGGAGGTCCTCGCGGGAGCCGAACCCGCCGGCGGGGTGCGGGGAGCCGAACCGCCACGCCTTCACGCAGAGCCAGCCGAGGTCCTCGGCGGGGTCGCCGACGTGGGCGAGCTCCCAGTCCAGGACGCCGGTGACGCCGTCCGGAGCGATCATCAGGTTGCCGTTGCGGAAGTCGCCGTGCACGACCGCGCGGCGGCCGGACGCGGCGGGCCGGTTCTCGCGCAGCCAGCGCAGCGCCAGCTCGACGGCGGGGCGCGGCTCGTCGAACGCCTCGTAGTAGGCGATGATCGCGGCGAGCGGGTCGTCGTCCGGCAGGCCGGGGACGGGCTCCATCGTGTGCAGGCGTGCGAGGACGCCGCCGAGGTCGCGGGCCAGCCGGGGCCGGACGGCGGCGAACGCCTCGTCGCGCAGCAGCCGGCGCGGGATCGTCTCGCCGGACAGCCGCTCCATGATCAGGAACGGGGTGCCGGCGAGGTCGTCGCCGTGGTCGACCAGCGACGGGACGGGGACGCCGGCGCGGGCGGCGGACGCCAGCAGCGCGGCCTCGCGCGCCATCGCGTCCGGGTCGGGCGACGACGGGGGGTCGCGGCGCAGGATCAGGGCGCGCCCGCCCGCGTCGAACGACCAGGTCTCGCGGCTCGCGCCGCCGGACAGCCGGTGCAGGCCGGTGACGTCCGCGCCGAGCCGGGCGGCGAGCGCGGACTCCAGCGCGGTCACGCGCGGGCCGCGCGCTGGGCGGCGGCGAGGTCGCGCAGCGGGTCGCTGCCGCGGGTGTCGGCGTACTCCTCGATGCGCGCGATGCGCCCGGAGCCGTCCACGGTGACGAACAGGCACGCGGCCATCTCCAGGGGCGTCCCGTCGGGGAGCGTCCCGCGCAGGACGTGCCGCTGGACGTACCCGCCGGGCAGCGCGTCGCGGCGGATCTCCTCGTAGCGGAAGTCGCGGAGGTTGCGCGACAGCCAGCGCAGCGTGCGGAGGTTGTCGTCCACGCTCTGCTCGGAGCCGCCGCCGGCGCCGGGCCCGTTGTGCCAGATCAGCGCGCCGGGCGCGTAGAGGGAGCGGAGCGTGTCGACGTCGCCGCCGGTGATGGCGGCGATGAAGCGGTCGGCGAGTTCCTCGTGCACGCGGGTCTCCTTCGGGGGAGTTCTCAGGGGGTGGAACGCAGGCCGAGGGCCCGGACGTTGAGGGCGTCGAGGGTGTCCAGGAGCCGCTCGGTGTCGGACGTGTCGTCGCCCTGGACGAGCCATAGGTACAGCGAGTGGTCGACCATCGCGGCGAGCGCGCGCGCCGTCATCTCCGGGTCGAGGTCGGGGTCGACGAGCCCGGCGCGCTGCCAGCGCTCGATCGCCCGCGCGGACCGCCTGACGGACTCGGCGCGGTGCTTGCGCCGCATCTCCTGGAACTCCTCGTTGAACGTGGAGACCTGCTCGATGATCGCCATCATCTTCGCGTTGCGCCGGTACGCCTCGTAGTAGGCGCGGTTGGCGCGGCGGACGCGCGCCGCGGGCTCGGTGGAGTCGGTGCCGGGCGCGGAGTCGGCGCCGGGGGTGAAGGAGTGCCGCGTCATGTCCTCGAAGAGCCGGTCGGCGACCTCCAGGAAGACGGCCTCCTTGGACGGGAAGTACGTGTAGAAGGAGCCGTAGGCCACCTTGGCGTGCCGGGCGATGTGCGCGACCCGGGTGTCGAGGAAGCCGCGCTCCTCGAAGACCTCGCGGGCCGCCGCGATGAGGCGCTCCCTGGTGCGGGCGCCGCGCTCGGTCAGCGGCGCCTGCGGGCTCTCGCCGGCACCCGTGTCCGCCATCCGTGGTTCCTTTCGCCGAGGGCCGCCGCCCCGCCCGGGGGCTTGACAAGCCGATGTTCGCAGGAACAGTATCCGAGCATCGAGCAACTTGATATGACTGTCAAGTCAACTTCGGGGAGGCGTCGTGCCGGAGCGTCCATGCTGATCAGCGACATCGTCGAGTACGCGGCCCGCAAGCACCCGGACCGCACCGCCCTCCGGTTCGAGGACCGGGCGATCGGGTACGCGGAGCTGCGCGACCGGGTCCGCCGGGCCGCCAACGCGCTCCGGACCCTCGCCGAGCCCGGCGACCGCATCGCCGTGCTGTCGGGCAACCGGCCCGAGTACGTCGACCTGTACTACGCCGTCCCCGCCGCCGGGATGGCGCTGACGTTCCTCAACCACCGGCTCCACCCGTCCGAGATCACCGCGCTCGTCGAGCACGCGCAGGCCTCCGTGCTGATCGTCAGCGGCGAGTACCTCGACGCGATGACCGAGCACCGGCACGAGATGCCCGGCGTGAAGGTCGTCGTCGGGCTGGACGGCGGCGGCGACCGTGGCTACGCCGACCTCGTCGCCGGGGCGGACGCGACCGAGCCGCCCCGCCCCGACGAGGACTCCATCGCCTGGCTCGTCTACACCAGCGGGACGACCGGCGCACCCAAGGGCGTCATGCTCAGCCACCGCAACCTGATCACGGGCGTGATCAGCTCGGCGTCGCAGTGGGAGATCCCCGACGAGAGCGTCTTCCTGTTCTGCTTCCCGCTCTGCCACGTCGGCGGGTACGCGGTCCTCGTCAACCACCTGCGCTCGGCCACCGTCGGGATCGTCCGCTCCTACGACAACGAGACGTTCCTGCGGCTCGTCGCCGACTGGAAGGTCACCCAGACCGGCCTCGCCCCGACCATGATCGCGTTCCTGCTGGGCCACCCCGGCATCGAGGACCACGACCTCGGCACGCTGGAGGCGATCGGGTACGGCGCGTCCGCGATCCCCGCCGAGGTGCTGCGGCGCGGCATGGACGTCCTCGGCTGCGACTTCTACCAGGGCTTCGGCATGAGCGAGCTCGGCGGCAACATCCTGTACTTCGGGACCGCCGAGCACCGCCGCGCCGCCGCCGGCGAGACCCACCTGCTCGCCGCCGCCGGACGCGTCATGGACCTCGCCGACATCCGGATCGTCGACCCGGAGTTCACCGACGTCCCGCCCGGCGAGCCCGGCGAGATGGTCGTCCGCTGCGACCAGGTGATGCGCGGCTACTGGCGCGAGCCCGAGCTGACCGCCGAGGCGTTCCGGGACGGCTGGTTCCGCACCGGCGACGTTGTCCGGCGCGACGCCGAGGGCATGGTCTACATCGTGGACCGGATCAAGGACATGATCATCACGGGCGGCGAGAACGTCGCCTCCCGCGAGGTCGAGCAGGTCCTGTACCGGCACCCCGACGTCGCCGACGCGGCCGTCTTCGGCGTCCCCGACCCGCGCTGGGGCGAGGCCGTCTGCGCCGCCGTCGTGCTGCGGCCCGGCGCGTCCGCCGCCCCCGGCGACGTCATCGCCTTCGCCCGCGAGCACCTCGGCGGCTACAAGGTCCCCCGCCGCGTCGAGGTGGTCGACGAGCTCCCGCGCAACGTCGCGGGGAAGGTCCTCAAGCGCGACCTGCGCGCCCGCTACGCCGCTCCCCTCTGAAGGAGGCACCCCGAATGCCCGCGAACAAAGAGTTCGAACTCGGTGGGATCAACCACCTCGCGCTCGTCTCGTCCGACATGCAGCGCACGATCGACTTCTACTCCGGCGTCCTCGGGATGCCGCTGATCAAGACCCTCGACCTGCCCGCCGGGATGGGGCAGCACTTCTTCTTCGACTGCGGCGGCGGCGACTGCGTCGCGTTCTTCTGGTTCCCGGACGCGCCGGACGGCGTCCCCGGCATCTCCGCGCCGAAGACCCGCCCCGAGCAGGGCGAGCTGCTCAGCGCCGTCGGGTCGATGAACCACGTCGCGTTCCACGTCCCGGTCGAGAAGTTCGAGGAGTACCGGACGCGGCTGCAGGAGAAGGGCGTCGAGGTCAGCCCGATCCTCAACCACGACGACAGCGAATGGGGCGTCGCGCCCACGTTCGACGAGGGCGTGTTCGTCCGCTCGTTCTACTTCCAGGACCCCGACGGGATCCTCCTGGAGTTCGCCTGCTGGACCCGCGCCTTCGACGAGTCCGACGTCTCGCACGCGCCGAAGACCGCCGCCGACCGCACCGCCCCCAAGGAGAAGAGCAATGCCGCGTCTGCGTGAGATCCCCCGCGCCGAGGTCACCGACGAACGCATCCTGTTCTTCTACGACCACCTGTTCGCCCCCGACCGCGACCCGGCCGTCGACCACGGCACCGCGACCGGCTCGCCCGGCGACTGGTGGACGGTGTTCGCGCAGGACCCCGACGTGTTCCGGCACGCCGTCCGCGGCTTCGCCCTCTACCGCAACGCCTCCCTCGACCCCGTCCTGCGCGAGCTCGGCCAGTGCCGGGCCGGGTGGGCGCGCGGCAGCCAGTTCGTGTTCTCGCAGCACTGCAAGCAGATGCGGGCGCTCGGCATGTCCGAGGACAAGATCGAGTCGATCCCGCACTGGCAGACCGCCGACTGCTACTCGGAGCTGGAGCGGGCCGTCCTCGCCTACACCGACGGGCTCGTCCTCGACGGCGGCCGCGTCCCGGACCGGGTGTTCGAGATCCTGCAGAAGCACCTGTCCGACAAGGAGATCCTGCAGCTGACCTACATCACCTGCATGTACGAGATGCACGCGACGATGTCCCGCGCGCTGCGGCTGGAGTTCGACGACCGTCCCGAACCGATCGTCGAGGTCGCCGCGCCCGAGGGCTACGGCGACCGCGACATCTCCGCCGACCTCACCGGGGGCAGCTGATGCTGTTCCCCGTCCCGGACCGGGTGCGGGGCGTCCGCGACGCCGTCCACGCGTTCATGACCGAGCGCGTGGAGCCCGCCGAGCCCGCCCTCAACGCCGGCGACCGCGACACCCTCCTCCGCCTCCGCGACGAGGCGAAGAAGGAGGGCCTGTGGGCGCTCGGCCACCCGAAGGAGCTGGGCGGCGGCGGCCTGCCGTTCCTCGACTACGTGTACGTCAACGAGGTGCAGGGGCGCAGCGAATGGGGGCAGCTCGCCCTCGGCACGTTCACGCTCCAGGACTCGCTGATGCTGCACAAGTACGCGAGCCCCCGCTGGCGCGACCGCTACCTCGCCCCGATGGTCGCGGGCGAGGTGTCGCCGAGCTTCGCGATGACCGAGCCCGACCACGCGGGCTCCGACCCGACGCAGCTCCAGACCAAGGCCGTCCTGGACGGCGACGAGTGGATCATCACCGGCCGCAAGTGGTTCACCACGGGCGCCGCGCAGGCCGCCTACACCACCGTCATGTGCCGCACCGAGCCCGAGGGGACGGCGCCGCACCGCGCGTTCAGCATGATCATCGTGCCGACGGACACGCCGGGGTACCGGATCGTGCGGGAGACGCCCGTCCTCGGCCTCAACGGCGGGCACTACGAGGTCGCCTACGAGGACGTCCGCGTCCCGGCCGACCACCTGCTCGGCCCGCGCGGGCATGGGTTCGTCATAGCCCAGGACCGGCTCGGCCCCGGCCGGATCTTCCACTGCATGCGCTGGCTCGGCCAGGCGCAGCGCGCGTTCGAGCTGATGTGCGCGCGGCTCGGCACCCGCGTCGCGTTCGGCGAGCCGCTGTCGGCGAAGCAGCTGATGCAGCAGCACGTGTTCGACTCCTACACCGAGATCCAGGCGTCCCGGCTGCTCACGCTCCAGGCCGCCGAGCGGATCGACGCCGGCGAACAGGCGCGCATCGAGATCGGCGCGATCAAGGTCGTCGGGGCGCGGATGCTGCACAACGTCATCGACCGGGCCGTCCAGGTGCACGGCGCCGCCGGCCTCACCGACGACCTGCCGCTGTCGCGCATGTACCGGCACGCCCGCGAGGCCCGCCTGTACGACGGCCCCGACGAGGTTCACATCCAGAGCACAGCCCGCCGCGTACTCAAGAGCTTGAGCGAAGCGAACCGGGGGGCGCGGGGGGTCGGTCCCCCCTCGCGACGAACAGGCGATGGCGTGAGGATCACTCGCCGGGCGCTCCTCGCGGGCGCCGGCGCGGCAGCCGTCCTCGGCACCACAGGGACGGCGGCCGCCGCCGGCCGTCCGCGAAAGGGGAAGAAGATGAAGATCACCAAGCTGGCGAGCGGGCTGCTGTTCCCGGAGGGCCCGACGGTTCTGCCGGACGGCGACGTGCTGGTCGTCGAGATCCACCGCGGCACCCTCACCCGCGTGAAGCCGGACGGCACCACCTCGATCGCCGCGACGACCGGCGGCGGCCCGAACGGCTCGGCGCTCGGCCCGGACGGCCGCGTCTACATCGCCAACTCCGGCGGCCTCCGCCGCTTCGAGGTCGGCGGGTTCGTCTTCGCGGGCGGCATCCCCGACGACTACACCAGCGGCAGCATCCAGGCCGTCGACCTGTCCGACGGGTCCGTCGAGACGCTCTACACCGAGGCGGCCGGCGTCCCGCTGCGCGGCCCGAACGACCTGGTGATCGACGCCCACGGCGGCATCTACTTCACCGACTACGGCAAGAGCGACGGCGTCACCGGCGACAAGGGCCGCCTCTACTACGCCAAGGCGGACGGCTCGTCCATCAAGCAGATCGCCGGCGGCATGGAGGGCCCGAACGGCATCGGCCTGTCGCCGGACGGCACCCGCCTGTACGTCAGCGAGACCTACACGGCCCGCGTCTGGTGGTGGGAGGTCACCGGCCCCGGCGAGATCAAGGGCGGCCGCTCCCTCGGCGGCTCCGGCGGCGGCAACTTCCTCTACACCGCCCCGGACTACGTCAACTTCGACTCGCTCGGCGTCGACGGGCACGGCAACGTCTGCGTCGCGTCGATGGTCCACGCGGGCATCTCGATCGTCAGCCCGAAGGGCGACCTCGTCCGGTTCGTCGACATCGACGTGGACGGCGACCCGGGCATCACCAACATCACCTGGGGCGGCCCCGACATGCGCACCGCGTACGTCACGGCCTCCAGCACCGGCCACCTCCTCAAGATCGAGAACTGGCCCTACCCCGGCCTCCGCCTCAACCACCCCGCCTGATCGAGGAGCGGGTCCGTCAGGGGGGCTTGACGTCAGGGTGGGTTGACGTCAGGGTGGGTGCATGATCACTCCTGACGGGATCGAGAAAGAGTTCACGCTGCTGACGGCGGCCGGGCGGCATGACGAGCTGTGGGTGCGCGACACGATGGGCGACGTGCCGCTCCTGCGCGAGGAGGCGCTGGAGCGGCTCGCGCTCGGCGAGGTCATCGCCCGCAAGGCGGTGTACGGGCGGCAGCTCGCGGTGCGGTCGGCGCGCGAGGCGGGCGCGTCGTGGTCGCAGATCGGCGCCGCGCTCGGCATCAGCAAGCAGGCCGCCTGGGAGGCGCACGCCCGGTGGATCGACGACCAGGAGGAGCGGCACCGCGACTGCGACTACAAGGGGATGGACGAGGCGCAGGTCGCGCGGGCCCGCGAGCTGGCCGGACGGGTCGAGGAGGGCTGAGCCCCGCCGCCCCGCGCGGCGATCATGATCGCGGGCGGGCGGGCGTCCTAGGATGCGGCGTGAATCTGCCGACGGGGGGACGCGGATGGGGATGGACGAGGTCGTCCGGCAGCTGCGGATGACGATTCACGACGCGCAGGTCGCCTTCGACTGCATCGGGCTCGGCGAGATCGAGCGGGCCGGGAACTGCATGATCACCGCGCGGGCCGCGCTGGAGGCGGCGGAGACCGTGCTGCGGCACGATCTGGCCCGGTTCCCGCTGGACGAGCTGGCCGGCGAGGGCGCGAAGGTGATGGCCGCGATGGGCGACTAGCGACTCTTGCCGGATGGCCGGAGTTTCCGGAGTGCGGTACTGGGAATTCTTGCCACTAGCGAGGGAACGGAGGCGCATGGTATGGAGGTCGTCCTCGAGATGACCCTGCCGAGGAACGCCGAGAGCGCTCCATTGGTCAGGCATACGCTCGACGCCTCTCTGCGCGGTCTCGGCGTCCCGCCGGAGGTGCGCGCCGATATCGCGCTGGCGCTCGGCGAGGCGTGCGCGAACGTCATCCAGCACGCCACCGCGGGCAAGGACTACGAGGTCAGGGCCCGGATGGACGGCACGAAGTGCGTCGTGGAGGTGATCGACGGCGGGGCCGTCGTGAGCACCGCCGCGAGCACCGCGGACACCGGTGACACCGGATGGCGGGACGGTGCCACGCGCGCCGTCTGGGACGCGCCGCCGGCGCCGCCGGCGCCGCCGAGCGCCGAGCACGGCCGCGGGCTGCAGTTGATGCGGGCGTGCACGGAGGAGGTCCGCATTCTCGACCGCGTCCAGCGCAACGGGGCCATCGTGCATTTCGAGAAATCGTTCGCGGGCTGACGCGGAATTTCCGCGCCATTCGCACGGCCGGGTCGCTTCGGCCGGTGCAGCGCGTCTGGTAGGCAAATACGGTGGACTTCAATGTGCACCGGCGCCGTTACGGCGACCAGACGATCGTGGCCGTGTCGGGCGATGTCGACGTCGGCAGCAGTCCGGGGCTGCGGGTGTTCCTGCTCGGGCTCGTCGAGGACGGCGCGCGGCGGCTGGTGATCGATCTCGACGGGGCGACGTTCCTGGACTCGACCGGCCTCGGCGTCTTCATCGGGGTGTCGCGCCGGCTGGGCGCGCTGAACGGGGAGTTGGTGTTCGCGGGCGGCCCGCCGGGGGTGCGGGAGGTCTTCGACGTCACTCACCTGGCGAGGGTGTTCGACATGTACGGGACCGTGGAGCAGGCGGTCGCGGGGGGGGGCCGGGGGGGGGGGGGCCGCCGGCGGGGGCCGGGGGGGGGGGGGGGCCCGGGGCGGGGCCGGGGGGGCCGGCCGGAGGG